>JANMFP010000521.1:0-1606 GCA_031378135.1 Variovorax sp.
GGCCGGCGGCCGCTGCGAAGCCTGCCAAGGCGATGGCGTGGTGAAAGTGGAGATGCACTTTTTGCCTGATGTCTATGTGCCCTGCGATGTGTGCAAAGGCGAGCGCTACAACCGCGAAACTTTGGAAGTGCACTACAAAGGCAAAAACATCGCGCAGATTTTAGAAATGACGGTGGGCGACGCTTTTGAATTCATGAAAGCCGTGCCCACCATCGCGCGCAAACTGCAAACCTTGCTCGATGTGGGATTGAGCTATATTCGCCTGGGCCAAAGCGCCACCACGCTCTCCGGCGGCGAAGCACAGCGCATCAAGCTCGCGCTAGAACTCTCCAAACGCGACACTGGCCGCACGCTCTATATCTTGGATGAACCCACCACGGGATTGCACTTCGCCGACATCGAGCTCCTGCTCAAAGTCCTCCACCAATTGCGCGACGCCGGCAACACCATCGTCATCATCGAACACAACCTCGATGTGATCAAAACCGCCGATTGGCTGATCGACATGGGGCCCGAGGGTGGCTCGGGGGGTGGGCAAGTGGTGGCAGTTGGTACGCCGGAGCAGATTGCGCAGTGTGAGGCGAGTTATACGGGAAGATATTTGGCGCGGCTGTTAAGCCAATCATGACACTTGACAAACTTAACGAAATTATCTAAAATAACGGATCTGTATCTTTTTGCGCGTTAATGAAGGGTGTTTTGTGTCGAAAGTATGGTTTATGGAAGGTCAAAGAAAATGATTTTGCTTGATAACTTATGCGGGGATCAGACTAGTCCCTATGAAAGCTATATGTACAGGCTTTTTAAGAGCGTGTTCTCTTTAGATGGCGAATTTGATCACACGACTCCTCGTGTAGATAACCATTTGAGTATGAGTAATCTGCGCGCAAATATCAAACAAAACCCTGCTGTTGCAAAAGTTAAACGAGTTGCGCATCGTAATGAGCTGAAGCAGCTTAGCTTTTCTCAAGTGACAGGATTTTTTGGTATTGCCAAGGTCAATCTACGCAACGCCCCCTGACATTCAAATGCTCCACGCATCCCAGCCATGAATACCTTTACCCTTTCCTCTCGGTTTATCAAAGAACCTCTGACCAGTCGTTATGACGCACCAGACAGCCCTTACGCGACTGCCGCGCAAACAGCAGCAGTGCTTCGCTCAGGAGCGCAGTTTCGGCGTGAGCGCATGGACACAGCCGATATGTTGACCACAGACGAAGCAGCCGCACTTGCTGGCACATCTCGCGTCACCATCAACGCTTGGATCAAATCTGGGCGCTGCATCGGTGTGACGCATTTGCGCCGTGGTTTCAAGCTGCCGCGCTGGCAGTTCGAGCCGACTGTGTGGCCTGTGTTGCAAGATCTCTCGAAGCAGTTGCACACTGCAGATGGTTGGCAAATCTTGGCATTTCTTGAGTCACCTTCAACCGCACTCGATGGTCTCACGCCGCGCGCAGCGCTTGAGCAAGGCTTATCGCAAGAGCAAATTCTTTCTTTGGCAACGGCAGAGGCACATTGACCTCGCCCCATGAATGCAAAAACTGTTTTTCCCTCGGGCTTGATGCCCCCCATCATTGAATTGCCCATTGGACAAAGTTGGCATCGC
>JANMFP010000528.1:0-1612 GCA_031378135.1 Variovorax sp.
CATATCAACTACCCAGAAGCTGCCGCCTACTGCAGCTGGGCTGGCAAGCGCCTTCCCACAGATGCCGAATGGGGCGAAGCTGCCTACACGGAGCGCCGCGCGCAGCCAACAGACGGCTTCATCACAGGCTGCACCTACCGCTACCCCACGGGCGACAGCCCGCAAGGCGCGAATTGCTTGGGCGATTGCGGCAGCATCAAAACCGTTGTACATTCTGTGACTTCACGCGGCAAAGGCCATGCGGAAGTTGCCACCACAAAGCGCGGCGTGAACGGTTTATTTGACATGGGCGGCAATGCTTGGGAATGGGTGAACAGCGGTGGTGGCAGCGCCAGCGACAAGCGCACACGCGGCGGCTCGTGGTGGTATGGCGCATCCAGCATGCTCGATACGCACAGGCAAAGCAAGCCCGCCAATATATCGGCGGTATACATTGGATTTCGCTGCGCCAGAGATGCGCGCTAAGCAGCAACCAAGCATTGACTGGCCAGCAAAGCGCACAATCCACAGGGATGACTAAGATGAAACGCCCCTTCGATCTGATCCTGTTCGGCGCCACAGGCTTCGTCGGCCAACAAGCCATTGCGTATTTGGCCGAGCATGGCGGTAAAAGCCTACGCTGGGCAGTAGCCGCGCGCTCGGCTTCTAAGCTCAAGAGCAGCTTAGAGGAAGTTGGTCAGCCCAGCATTGCGATGATCGTGGCCGATGCGCAGGATGAAGCAGCGCTTTCCCGCCTCGCTGCACAAACCCGCGTCGTGCTCAGCTGCGCAGGGCCTTATGCGCTCTACGGCAGCAAACTCGTCGCCGCCTGCGTCGCCCATCAAACGCACTATGCCGACATCACCGGCGAGACGCCTTGGATCGCGCAAATGATCGCCAAGCATCACGCGCAGGCTTCGCAAGACGGCACGCGCATCGTGCCCAGCTGCGGCTTTGATTCAGTGCCCAGCGATTTGGGCGCATATCTCATGCAGCGCGAGATGATCAAGCGCCACGGCGAGCCCTGCACACACATCAAAGCCGCATTCACTTTAAGCGGTGGCGGGCTCAACGGCGGCACACTCGCCTCCATGCTCAATATGATCGAAACCGATCAAATCAGCAGCGTGCAAGATCCGTTTTTACTCAACCCCGAAGGCACACGCCCGCGCGAGGAGAGCAAACATCGTGACCCGATAAGCAGCCACCGCGATCCAGATTTCAAAGGCTGGCTCGGCCTCTTCTTCATGGGCCCGATCAACACCCGAGTCGTGCGCCGCAGCTTCGCCCTGCGCGGCCAAGAGCTGGTTTATCAAGAATACATGCGCTACGGCAGCTCAGCGCTGGCCGGCGCAGCAGCTGCTGGCCTGGGTATCGGCAGCAAAGTGCAAAGCTCGCTCATGGCGATTTCCTCTTTGCGCAAACTCACCCTAGCCGCTTTGCCATGGCTGCCCAAGCGCTTTCTGCCCCAACCCGGCCAAGGCCCCAGCATCGCCAACTTGGATCGCGGTTTCTTCAAAATCGAACTCATCGGCACATCAGCATCCGGCAAAAAGCTGCGCGGCATCATCAGCGACACGCTAGACGCAGGCAACCGCGCCACCGTCAAAATGATGTGCGAATCAGCGCTGGC
>JANMFP010000541.1:0-3141 GCA_031378135.1 Variovorax sp.
TTTTTAGCAGAAAAAATGATGAAAACGCCTTCATCACTATTGAGAACACAACTGCCATTTTTCGATTTTTTGTAATCGCCGTAACCATGGTAAATATCATCAATGTCAAGAATGGTTGACTGTATTGCGTCTGTGCAATTAAGGGTAAATGCCAGCGCAATCGTTGGGAATAAGCTAGAAGATAAAGTGGCAATCAAAAATCTGCTGAACAGCTTCATATTGCATGAGTTTGGGAAATTGCATGTTTTCATCGCAAAAGTATAAATTGCAGACAAGGTAGTGGCATCCCAAAATCAGATCATCTCGGTTGCAGAAAATTCTGTTTCATTTTGAGAAATTCCTTATTTGCAGCGCTGCACACAAGGGTTTACCTCATGTGCTGATCGGAACAGCGACTTCCACAATGCAAATTGTATTCACATAGGCAAGGCTTTGCATATCTCAAAGCCACTACCCAAAGGAGACTTTTATGCAAAAAATGTTGCACATCAACCCGGACAAATGCACGGGCTGTTTGCAGTGCGAGATGGCTTGTAGTTTTGAAAACTACGGCACATTTGCCACCAGCAAATCGCGCATCAAGGTGTTTGACTTTCATCACACCGGCAAAAAAGTCCCGTACACCTGTACGCAATGTGACGAAGCTTGGTGTTTACATGCTTGCCCGGTGGAGGCGATCACGATTGACAAAATCACCGGCGCAAAAGTGGTCAATGAATCAACCTGCGTGGGCTGCAAAGTCTGCACCATTGCTTGCCCATTTGGCACGATCAATTACGTGCAAGAAACTGGCAAGGTACAAAAGTGTGATTTGTGCGATGGCGAGCCAGCTTGCGTGGAAGCCTGCCCGACGGCAGCTATTACTTTCGTTGATGCCAACTGGACAGGTTTGGACAAGATGAAATCTTGGGCAGATAAATTGGGCAATCAACCCAGCGCGGCTTAAGCGTCGAAGCTGAATTCCTAAGCGTACAAGCTAGCCATATCGCCACGCTGCACGCATCTCACCTGAATAGGAGAAACATCATGTCTTGGGCTGGAAAAATCCTTCGCGTTAACTTGACCACCGGCGTTTGCAAAGCAGAGCCGCTTAATACCAACTGGGCTCGCGCCTACATCGGCTCGCGTGGTCTGGCTGCAAAATACTTGACTACCGAGGTCAATCCAAAAGTTGACCCGTTGTCGCCGGAAAACAAAATTTATTTCACCACCGGCCCGCTTACCGGCACGATGGCCTCTACTGGCGGGCGCTACACCGTCTCTACCAAAAGCCCGCTCACGGGCGCAATCGCGTGTTCGAATGCCGGCGGCTACATCGGCGCAGAAATGAAGATGGCCGGCTGGGATATGGTGGCCGTGGAAGGCAAATCTGCCAAGCCAGTGTTCTTGTACATCAATGATGATGTGGCTGAGCTGCGCGATGCAGCGCACATCTGGGGCAAGAGCGTATTCGAGACCGAAGCGACTCTAAAGAAGGGTTTACAAGATCCGCTCACGCGCGTTTGCAGCATTGGCAAGGCGGGCGAAAACGGCGTGTTGTTTGCCGCTGTGGTGAATGATTTGCACCGCGCTGCGGGCCGCTCGGGTGTGGGCGCGGTGATGGGCAGCAAGAACCTCAAAGCCATTGCCATTCGCGGCACCAAAGGCGTAGGCAACATTCGTGATCCGAAAGAGTTCATGAAAGTGACCTACGAGAAGAAGAAAATCCTTGCAGACAACGCCGTCACCGGCCAGGGCCTGCCTACTTTTGGCACGCAAGTGCTCATGAGCGTGATCAACGAAGTGGGCGCATTGCCCACCCGCAATCACCGCAACAACCAATTTGAAGGCGCAAAAGACATCGGCGCAGAAGCCATGGCCACTCCGCGCGCCACCGATGGCAAGAAGCCACTGGTGACCAACCAAGCCTGCTTTGGCTGCACCATTGCCTGCGGCCGCATCCAAACGATTGACAAAGACCACTTCACCGTACAAAACAAGCCGCAATATTGGGGCGCCTCTGGCGGCTTGGAATACGAAGCCGCTTGGGCGCTCGGCGCAGCCAATGGCGTGAACGATCTGGATGCGCTGCAATATGCCAACGTGCTCTGCAACGAAGAAGGCATTGATCCGATCAGCTTTGGCACCACGGTGGGCGCGGTGATGGAGCTCTATGAAATGGGCGTGCTCACCAAAGAGCAGCTGGGCATTGAAGCGCCATTTGGCTCAGCCAAAGCATTGGCATTCTTCGCAGAAGAGACGATCAACGGACGCGGCTTCGGCAAAGAAATCGGCCAAGGCTCTAAGCGCCTCTGTACTAAGTATGGACACCCCGATCTGTCGATGAGCAGCAAAGGCCAAGAGTTCCCAGCCTACGACGGGCGCGGTATTCAAGGCATCGGCTTGGCCTATGCCACCAGCAATCGCGGCGGCTGCCATTTGCGCGGCTACACGATTGCATCGGAAGTGCTCGGCATCCCAGTCAAAACGGATCCGCTGGAGCACGAAGGCAAGCCAGAATTGGTGAAGGCTTTCCAAGATGCGACGGCTGCGTTCGATTCGTCGGGCCTCTGCGTGTTCACCACCTTCGCTTGGGGCTTGGCCGATCTCGCGCCGCAAATGCAAGCGGCATGCGATACCGGCTACACGACTGAGGAGCTAGAAAAAATCGGCGAGCGCATCTGGAACATGGAGCGCGAGTTCAACAACGCCGCAGGCTTCACCCACAAAGATGACACGCTGCCAAAACGCCTCTTGACCGAAGCCGCCACCAGCGGCCCGACCAAAGGCAAAGTGAGCGAGCTGGCCAAGATGCTGCCCAAGTATTACGAAGTGCGCGGCTGGGATCCAGAAGGCCGGCCAACAGCAAAGACGAAAGAGCGGCTGGGCTTGTGATTGTTTGCTGCATGGCTGGCTTGTTGGCGAGCCGTGCAGTAAATACCGAACAGCCGGACGCAGAAGACGCAAAGGTTACGCAAAAGACGCAAAAGAAAACAAAAAAGGTATTTTCTGCGTTTTCTGCGTAACCTTTGCGTCTTCTGCGTCCGTATTTTGTATTTGATTAGATTTCGATTTCGCCCCAAGGAGGCAAACTATGCACCACATCATCATCGGCGCAGGCCCGGCAGGCGTGATTGCTGCTGAGACGCTGCGCAAGCAAGC
>JANMFP010000560.1:0-1672 GCA_031378135.1 Variovorax sp.
CGACACAAAGCGCGGGCCGAGATCGTGGTAACCGAAGCGCAAATTGATACCAGGGCTGGCGAAGCGATAAGTGCCATCGATCACAAAGGCCTTGCCTCGGCTGTCGATGAGCGTGTTTTTATCTTCGGTATTGGAGGCAGCCAGCTCAGCAGAAATTTGCAGTGCGTCTTGGCTGTATTTGAGCCCGCTGCTCAATACTGCGCCGCTCAGCGCAGGCGAGCCCAGAGGCAAAGCGGCGGAACTGGTGCGATCTGAATAGCTTTGCAATGTGGCAAAAGCGGAGAGCTGTTGATCAAAAGCATATTCGGCTTTCACACCCATCACATCGCGTAAGTAGCGGGTGCGTGGTGCTAAATTATCCAGCGCTGAGCGATTGAGCAAGGCTTCCCAGCTCTCCGCCACCGTGCCCGCCACGCCCGTGAGGGTGAGCGCGCCAAACTGGCGGGCAGCCAACAAGCCGCGCAAGCCGAGGCTAGAAGACAAGGTGGAGTAATTGGCCACCACATCACCAAAAGCGATCTGGTATCCCAAGCCCGCACGCCCGGTTTGGAAGCTGTTGATTTGATTGGCGTAGCGCTGGATCAAGCTGCGATCATTGCTTGCCGTAAACACGCCCTGCACATATGTGACGTCTTGTTCAGCGGATTGTGTGCGTATGTCGCCTTGAAAGATGAGCTTGCCGTAATTGTTGTCGCGCAAGGGCGAGAGCGCAGGATTGCCACTGGGACTGCTCACATCTGTGTTGTACGCATCCACCGTGACGCCGCCATGGAATTCAATTTTGCCTTCCGTGGTCACGCTAGCACTTTGGCCCGTTTGCTGGCGCCAGCTTTGCAACACTTGCGCGTTTGCAGCATCTTGCTCGTTTTGCGTCGTTGGCGTCGTTTGCGCCCATGCTGCGCCTGTTGCGCAGCTCACAGACAACACCGTCAACGCTTGCGCTAGGGATGCCCTGCGAAATCTGGCGCTGCGATGTTTCACGCTGAATCGTTTCATGATGTGCTCCGCTTGCAAATGGGCAGGGGTGAGAAGTGAATGGGGATCAAGCCAAGAAAATGTAACCAAATAGGGCTTGGTCAGCCACTCTCCAAAGAGAGGTGTTTTTGAGGAAACGGCTGGCGCGCTGTCGGCCGAAGTTTCGGGATGTTTTGAGGAGGTAGCCGGCATAGAATGTACGCGGAGCGCTATGATTTTATGAGTTGTTTTTAAGCTGTAATTGCTAAATTGTGTTGCTTTGGCTGACTTTACGATACATTCACATGAATGAATAGCGCCGTTAGTCACTTTGCTTCTGCGAATATCGTGCGGTCGCTCACGCTGTCTGAGTTAGCGCAAACCGATGCGTCAGCTATGCTGGCTACGCTCTATAGCGCAGTGGGCAACGATGCCGCTTGGCATGGCGTGATGCGCAGCTTCTGCCATGCTTTTGATGCCCACATTGGCATGCTGGTGGTGGCCGGGCAAGGCCAGCGCGACCAAAGCTTTTATGCGGCGCACAACCATACCGAGTGCGTGGCGCGGGCGTATTCGGAGCATTGGTGGCAGCATGATCTTTGGTTGCATGGCGCGCTAGAGCAGGGCATTTTCAGAGCCGGCTGGATCGGGCGCGGCAGCGATTGGGTGCCAGCTTCCAAGCTTCGGGCATCTGCGTTTTACAAAGATTTTTTGCTCA
>JANMFP010000617.1:0-3023 GCA_031378135.1 Variovorax sp.
CAGCACATCATTGGCTCGGTGGTGCATGCGAGCTGTTCGACGCAAAGCCCCGGAGTGATCCAGCATCATTTCGGCAATGGCCTCATCATCGGCGAGCCAACAGGCGCGCCCACGCCTCGCCTGCACGCCTTGATGGCTTTATTCAAAGAAGCCGGCTTTGATGTCACGGCCTCCGAGCAAATCCAAAAAGACATTTGGTTCAAGCTCTGGGGCAACATGACCATGAACCCAATCAGTGCGATCACGGGTGAGACGACAGACAGAATTTTGGGCGACGATCTGCTGCGCGGCTTCATCAGCGCCGTGATGCTGGAGGCCAAAGCGATTGGCGAGAAGATGGGGATTCCCATTGCCCAGCAGCCCGAGGACCGCCATCAAATGACGCTCAAGCTCGGCGCTTTCAAAACTTCGATGCTGCAAGATGTAGAGAATAGCCGTGCGGTGGAGCTCGATGCTTTGGTCTCTAGTGTGCGAGAAATAGGCCAGCTCTGCCAACTGCCTACACCGTGGACTGACGCCTTGCTTGGTTTGGCACGGGTTCATGCCCGCCAACGCGGGCTGTATTAAAGCGCTGTAAGGTCTCGTGAGGTATAGCGACTACTTTTCATGTTCGCAACCTCTAACGACAGACTGCAACGCCAGCATAGCAATCCTGCATTGCGCCAGGCGCTGGAGCGCCAAGGCTTATTCACGACGCACCAAACCGCTACGCGCCGCTGGCCGATAGGTTGCATATCGCTCGAAGTCACGCAGCGCTGTAATTTGGATTGCACGCTGTGCTATCTCTCCGAGCATTCTGAGGCTGTGCGCGATGTGCCATTGGAAGAGTTGTTTCGCCGAATTGATCGGATTGCTGAGCGCTATGGCCCGAATACTGACGTGCAAATTTCAGGCGGCGATCCGACCTTGCGCGATCATGATGAACTCGCACAAATCACGGCCTACATTTGCCATAAAGGTTTGCGCTCATCGCTGTTCACCAACGGTATTTTGGCCAGCCGCGAGTTGCTCACTCAGCTGCGCGATGCCGGCCTCTCTGATGTTGCTTTCCATGTGGATCTTACGCAAGAGCGCAAAGGCTATGCCAGCGAAGTTGATCTCAACGCGGTGCGGCTGCAATACATTGAGCGTGCGCGTGGCTTGGGGCTCAGCATATTTTTCAACACCACCATCTATGAAGGCAACGCAAAAGAAGTGCCCATACTCGCGCAGTTTTTTGCGCAGCACAGTGATGCCGTGCAACTGGTGTCCTTCCAAATGCAAGCAGCCACGGGCCGAGGCACGCTCGGTGCGCGGCCTGATGCATTGACGCAGCAGCACATGATGCAGTGGATCGAGCAAGGTGCAGGTACTGCGCTCAATTGGGATGCGCTGCTCGGCGGCCATCCCTCGTGTAATCGCTATGCCACGGCATTGGTGCTCGGGCGCGGCTCTGGTGCTCAGGCGCATGACTTATTTGCCGATGGTAATTTCATCGCGCGCGTGATGCGCGAGACAGCGCATGTGGCCATCATGCGCGGCAGGCCCGTGCGCGCTGCGCTGGCTTGGATAGCGGCTGTGCTTGCGCGGCCTGCGCTTGCCATGGCTGGTTTGCGCTGGCTGCTCGCGTTGCTTTGGCAGATTCGCAGCGATTGGCAGTTGTTGCCCAGCGCCCGCAAAATCAGTTTCTTCGTTCACAACTTCATGGATGCGCAGCAGCTAGAGCCCGAGCGCATCGAGACTTGCGTATTCATGGCTGCCACCGCTGATACGGGGGATGAAGCTTTTGTGCCCATGTGCGAATACAACGCCCGCCGTGATGAGTTTTTGCTGCGCCCTGTGCTGCTCTCCGATGGTCAAATCTGGCAGCCGCTTGATGGGCAAGCGCATCACGTCGGCATGGTGCGCGCCAACGCACAAGGCTTGGCCCTGTATCCCATCAAGCTCCTCAAAGGCCGCTCGCGCCAACATGCGATGCAGATGCGCCGACAAGAACGCACCAACCACGCCTAAGCACAACTCATCATGCAACTCTCTTCCTTACTCATCCCTTTTCAGCGGCTTTGTTTGCTCGGCATGGCTTTGCTGCTCGGCGCTTGCTCCACTTTGGTAGCGACACCGCGCTCTACGCCGGGCGATGACACGCCTTCCGCCTCTGCCGCTTATCAAGCATGGGCGAGGGTGTTGCAAACCCACGTCAACGAACGCGGCTTGGTGGATTTTTCTGCCTTGGCCAAAGCGCCACAAGATTTGCACACCATGATTCGCTTCGTGGCTCATGTGCCTGCGGCGAGCTTAGGCGATCGCAATGCGCAATTGGCCCATCACATTAACGCCTACAACGCGCTCTCAATGTTCAACGTCATTGACTCGGGTATTCCTAAAAGTAACACAGGCTTAGCTCAGCGCTACAGCTTCTTTATTGCGCGCAAGCACACCATCGGAGGGCAGCTCATGTCGCTCTACGATTACGAAAATAAAGTCATCCGCGCCTTCGATGAGCCACGTATTCATTGGGCGCTGAACTGCAGCGCGCTGTCATGCCCAGTGTTGCCACGCGAACCGTTCGTTGCAGCGAGCTTAGAAGAGCAGCTTGAGCGCGAGACAAAAAAGTTTTTTGCCAATGCTCAGAATTTGCGCGCAGATGAGGCATCGCGTACGGTGTATCTCACTGAAATCTTTTCGTTTTTCCCTGAAGACTTTGTACCTAAGCATGCGCTCAATTTCATAGCATATGCCAACCGCTATGCGCCGCAAGCCTTTGATGTGAACTGGGGTATCAAATTCACACCTTACGATTGGACGATTGCCAACGGGTTGCGTTGAGCCGAGCGCGAACAAAAAAGCCGCTCGATGGAGCGGCTTTTTTCATGAGCGCGAAGCTTATGCGGGCAAGTTAGGCGGCAGCGAGCCAGTAACCCGCATTAAAAGGCGAGCTCATGCGCAATGCCAAGGGCGATACATCCATCAGCTTATCCGTCGGCATTTTTTCGCCTTCTTCAACCTCTTCCACCGATGTCGTGCTCTTGCCCACTTTCGTGCCC
>JANMFP010000629.1:0-1687 GCA_031378135.1 Variovorax sp.
CCGTTTTTAATATCTTTGTGACGCTGCCCCAAGATCTGTAGATCAAGCGTGATTTGCAGCGCGGAGCAATTGGCTGCTTTGGCACGATCAATCAAGCGCTCTATGAATTCGCGATCACGAAGCACGTACACCTGAAACCAAAACGGATGCCGATTCGTCGCGGCCGCTACATCTTCCATCGAGCAAATGCTCATGGTCGACAGCGTGAACGGAATGCCAAAGGCCTTGGCCGCAAGCGCGCCGAGAATCTCGCCGTCAGCATGCTGCATACCTGTCAAGCCCGTGGGTGCAATCGCCACCGGCATGGCTACATCTTGGCCCACCATCGTGCTGCGTGTGCTGCGGCCTTCCATGTTGACTGCCACTCTCTGGCGCAGCTTAATTTTCTGGAAATCATCACTGTTGGCTCGGTAGGTGCTCTCCGTCCACGAGCCGGAATCGCAATAGTCGTAGAACATGCGTGGTGTGCGCTTCTGGTGCAGAACGCGTAGATCTTCGATGCAGGTGATTTTGGAGAGATCGGTCATGGTTTGTCTCAATGCTGGTAGATGTCAGCATCGTAAACCCAAGCGCTAGCCAGAACGCGGCGCGCCGCGTGAAACTGCGCAAACGCCGCGTGAAATTATTTGACGGTCGCTAGGTTGGATTTCAAAGCAGCCGTTTTCATCGCTGCGCCACGCACTTCGAATTTCACCTCATCCAGCACGCGGCCTTGCGCATCGGTGAGCTGCAAAGTGTGGCGGCCAGGCATGGGGAGCCATTGATGATTTGGCGTGTTTGCAATCTTTTTGCCGTTCAGCAACCACTGCCCTGCTTCGCCAAGTGCTGTGAAATGCAGGCGCTGGTGGCGCGGTGGAATATCTGGATCGAGCGCGATGATCGTGCCGGCTGTGGGGGAAGTGATTTGGGCGGGGAGCGCTAGAGAAGCTGTTTTTGTCGTGTTTTGGGAGAGTTTTAGGCGACTAGCCGGCGTATTTTCTGCGCGGAGTGCTATTGATTTAATAGTGTTACCGTCATGACGGGCAAACTGATTTTGCTGCGTTCCGGTGATAAACCATTCTTGGCGAGATGCTTCGAGGCCGGGCACGGTGCTTGATACGGCTCGCGAGCTCGGTTCATTCTGCGCAGAAAACAAAACACGCTCTTGCATCAAGCCAGCAGGCGGATTCGGCGCACGGCTAGGCGTATGAGTGTGCAAATAATTCATCAAGCTAGCCCACACAGGTGCTGCGCCAGAGACACCGCTCACATCCCACATGCTCTCGCCTCTGGCATTGCCGACCCATACACCCACAGTGTATTTCTGGGAATAACCCAGCGCCCAGTTGTCGCGCATGTCTTTGCTCGTGCCAGTTTTCACGGCGCTCCAGTAGCGCGTGGTGAGCACGCTGTCCGTGCCGAAGGTGCGGGCTCGGGCATTGGCATCGCTCAAGATGTCGCTCACGATGAAAGTGGCTTGCGCAGAGAGCACCGCTTGCGCGCTTTCGCTGGGCGATGCATCTTTCATAAAACGCACCTGCGAATACTGCCCACCATTGGCCAAAGCGCGATACGCATTCGTGAGCGAGAGCAGCGACACATCGGCGCTGCCGAGCGCCAAGCTGTAGCCATAGAAATCACCTTCATTTTTGAGCGGCAATCCCAAGCTGCGCAACTGGCGCGCGAACGCATCGGGCGAGACCATCAC
>JANMFP010000002.1:0-1830 GCA_031378135.1 Variovorax sp.
AGATTAGAAACGGTGCGCGCGTTTGCGCAAGATGCGCCGCCCGCAAAATTGGCTTTCTACAGCGCGCCGCAAGCTGCTCTGCCCGAAAAGGCATCTGCCCTGCCCAAGCTCGTTGATCTTCTTCGCGTGAACGATGCCGGCCTGAAAGCACTGCTGTCCGGCTGGCTGCATGGCTGCTACACCGCGCAAAGCATGGAAGATGCGCTGGCTCAGCGCGAGAAGCTGCAAGCCGGTGAGGTGATTTATGTGAAAAGCGGCCACTGCGTGAGCCCGTACAGCGTGAGCTTTTATGCGCAAGATTCTGAGCAAGCCGGCTTGCTCGCGCGTGCACAAGACATTGAAAACATCGACAAGCAATTGCGTGCGCAAGCGTTCATCGTGGAGGAAAGCCGCAATGCTCAGCTTAAAGCAGAAAGCGCCTACAACGACTCTTCCGCACGCCTGCAAACCGCTCGGCGCGAAGCGCAAGAGGGCACGCAACGCGCGCATGAATTGCAAGTGGAGACACTGCGCCTCACGCAGCTTGCCGAGCAAACCCGCGCACGCGCGCAGCAACTCAGCGGTGATCTCCAAGAGGTTAACGATCAACTGCAAGATTTGGCCGAGCGCAGGGCATCGGCTGAGGCGAAATTTGAAGAGCTTGATATGCAATTGGCGGACAGCCAAGAACGCCATGCGCAGCTCGATGAGCGCGTGATTGAAGCGGAGCGCAAACTCGCTGAATCCCGCGAGCAGATGCGCGGCTTGGAGCGCCAAGCGCAAGAGGCCACCTTTGCTCTGCGCAGCATGGAAGCGCGCAAGGCAGAGTTGTCTCGTGCGATTGAAACGGCCACTCAGCAGGCGGCATCGCTTGCGCAAGAAGAAAGCCGCGCCGGCGAAGAATTGCAGCGCCTCTCGGATGTTGCGGCGCAAGCAGGTTTGCAAAGTGCGCTCTCGGTGAAAATGCAGCGCGAGCAAACACTTGGTGCCAAACGCAGCGAATACGACGATCTCACAAGCAAACTCCGCGCGTCTGACGAGCGCCGCTTGCAACTCGAGCGCGAGCTCGATCCATTGCGCCAGCGCATCACAGACTTTCAGCTCAAAGAGCAGGCTGCTCGCATTGGCTTGGAGCAATACACGCAGCACCTCACAGAGGCCAATGCCGATATGGTGGCGATAGCGAAGAGTATTGAAGAGGGCAATGTGAAGCTCTCCGGTTTGCAGGGCAGCATCGATCAATTCCAGCGTGATGTGAATGCTCTTGGAGCAGTGAACCTCGCTGCTTTGGAAGAGCTCAGCGCTTCACGCGAACGCAAAACATTCCTTGATGCACAAATGGCCGATTTGAATGAAGCCATGAGCACTTTGCAAGATGCCATTGTGAAGATTGATGGCGAAACCCGTGAGCTGTTGCAAGGCACATTCAACACCGTCAACGAGCATTTCGGCAAAATGTTCCCCGAGCTGTTTGGCGGCGGCAATGCCAAGCTGATGATGACGGGTGATGAGATTTTGGATTCAGGTGTGCAGGTGATGGCGCAGCCGCCGGGCAAGAAGAATCAAACGATTCATTTGCTCTCGGGTGGCGAGAAAGCTCTGACAGCGATTGCGCTCGTGTTTGCGATTTTCATGCTCAATCCCGCGCCGTTTTGCTTGCTCGATGAGGTGGACGCGCCGCTGGATGATGCCAACACCGAGCGCTATTCAAAATTAGTGGCGAGCATGAGCAAAAAAGGCACGCAGTTCCTCTTTATCAGCCACAACAAAATAGCGATGGAAATGGCCGAGCAGCTCATCGGCGTGACGATGCAAGAGCAGGGTGTCTCGCGAATTGTGGCGGTGGACATG
>JANMFP010000004.1:0-1539 GCA_031378135.1 Variovorax sp.
AAATATGCCGGCAACCATCGGAAATCGCTTGATATTGAGCGATGTGAACGTGAGTTTGCCTGCCGGGCGGTGGATCAGCATTGTTGGGCCCAATGGCGCAGGTAAATCGACCTTGCTCAAAGCGCTGGCGGGTTTGCTGCCGGTGCAAGGTGAAGTGCTGCTGTTTGAAAAAGATCTGCATCAACTCAAACCTAGCGAACGCGCCCGGCAGCTCGCTTGGCTCGCGCAAGATGAAACCGGCGCGCTGGATATGCGTGTGCAAGATGTGGTGATGCTCGGGCGCTTGCCGATGCAGGGTTTGATGGGCGGTATCACGGCGCAAGACAGAGCCGCTTGCGAATCCGCTATGCAGCAAACACAAACCACCGAATTCTCTGAGCGATTGCTCGGTGAGCTGTCTGCCGGCCAGCAGCAGCGCGTACGCCTCGCCCGCGCACTGGCTACACAGGCCAAGGTGTTGCTGCTCGACGAGCCGCTTGCGAATCTCGATCCACCGCATCAAATCGATTGGCTGCACGCGATCCGTGCGCAGGTGGCGCGCGGCACCACCGTGATCAGCGTATTGCATGAGCTGCCGCTGGCATTGCTTGCAGACGATATGCTGATCTTGCGAGAAGGCCGCGTGGCGCACTACGGCGCATGCTCTGAGGCGGCGACGCATCGCGCGATGGAAGCTGTGTTCGATCAACGCATTCGCGTTGTACAAATTGATATGTTTTGGACAGTTTTGCCTAAAATTTAAGGCAAAACCATACAGTAGCCGGCATAAATACTGAGCGCGACGCTATTTATTTGATAGCGAATGATCTCCATGCAGCCCACCCAAAAGCCGCGCATGCTCAATTTTCACGCAGCGGTTCATCACACTCATCAGGCCTTTGCTTTTGGCAAGCAGATGCGCTTGCTCGTTCATCACGCCAATTTGCTGCCACAAACAAATCGCGCCGATCTGCACGGCTTGCTGCGCTATCGGCAACACATCTTCTGTTTTGCGAAACACATTCACCATGCCGACAGCATAAGGAATATCCAGCAAAGAGGCATAGCTTTTTTCACCCAAAATTTCTGGGTAATTGGGGTTGACTGGAATAATTTTGTAGCCATGCTCTTGCATGTATTTTGCGGTGAGATGGCTTGGGCGTTGCCATTGTTCAGACAAACCAACAACAGCAATGGTGCGGCAAGTATGCAAGATGTGGCGAAGGCTGGAGATATCGTCCATGCTTTCCTCGTCGGCAAGATCATTCAGACAAAGTTTTAGGCTTGAATGCGCAGTATGGAGAGACTGAGCATTTAAAACATAGCGGCTTGCGCGCCATGCAGACATAGCGGCCATGCAAAATCATCCAATGATGCGAATCGACGGCATATTCAGCAGGAACGCGTTTTTCTAGCTTTGCCTCCACTTGCAGCGGATTCTTGCCCGGCGCCAAGCCTGTGCGATTGCTTAACCGAAAAATGTGTGTGTCCACAGCCATCGTGGGTTGGCCAAAAGCCACGTTGAGCACGACATTGGCCGTCTTGCGGCCTACACCGGGC
>JANMFP010000015.1:0-8218 GCA_031378135.1 Variovorax sp.
CGCAAGCCGCCACCGTGATGCCGATATGTGAGCGCAACAGCCCCATGCGCAGCACATGGGCGTTTTGCGGGCCAATGGCCACGATCAGGGAGAGGCTGAGCAACATGCCCGAGAAAAATATGTTCATGGGATGGAGTGTGAAGGGAGATTTTTTAAATCAAATTGGATTAAATATTTATACGATGAGTTAAAAATGATTTAATTCATATGTGTCACTCGATCCCAAACAACTTGATGCCTTTGCCGCCACCGTGCAAACCGGCAGTTTGGCTGCGGCCGCCAAGCAATTGCGCATCACGCTCGCTGCAGTCAGCATCCGCATCAAAGCGCTAGAAGCGCAGCTCGGCCAAAGATTGCTGATTCGCAGCAAAACCGCGCAAGCTACGCGCGCAGGCCAAGTGCTCTTGGCGCACATCAGCCGCACGCGTTTACTAGAAGCCGATTTAGCCGAGCGCCTGGCCTCACCGCAAGATGAATCGCAGTGGCTGGCGCTGCCCGTTGCCGTGAACGCCGATTCGCTGGCGTCTTGGTTCTTACCCGGTGTGCATCAGACGCTTCAAACCCATCGCCTGCTGTTGCACAGCGTGGTCGATGATCAAGAGCACACTTTGCAGTGGATGCAAAACGGCGATGTGCTCGGCTGCGTGACGCAGCTACCCAAACCCCTGCGCGGTTGCGCGGCCGAGCATTTGGGCATCATGCGCTATCACTGCGTAGGCAGCCCTGTGGTCGCGAAGCAACTCAAAGCCTTCAAGCGCAAAACCCATGCGCCCGCGCTCCTGCAAATCCCCGCGCTCTGCTTCAACCCCAAAGATCTGCTGCAAGACCGCTTTTTGGCACAAGCCTTTCAGTTGCAAGACGTGAGCTACCCGCGCCATTATTTACCCGCTGGAGATGCTTACCATCTCGCGCTCATCCAAGGCCTCGGCTGGGGTCTGCAGGCCGATGTGCAACTGCGCATGCAATGGCAAGATGATTTTGCAGCTGGCCGGCTGGTTGACTTATTCCCAGGCATACACATTGATTTGCCGGTGTATTGGCACCACTGGGTTGAAGAATCTGCGCAAGCCGCACGGCTCACGAAAGCCGTGATTGAAGCGGCCAAACTTCATTTACTGCAACTATAAACTCTCCATCATGATTCTTTCTCTCATCCAACATAGTGATGGCAAACATCGCTGCTCTTGGTGCGGCCAAGGCGAAAACTTATGTGACTACATTCATTACCACGATAACGAATGGGGCATGCCGGTTGTGGACGAAAAGCGGCTCTTCGAAAAAATCACGCTTGAAGGTTTTCAATCAGGCTTGAGCTGGATCACTGTGCTGCGCAAGCGCGATCACTTTCGCGAAGTGTTCGAAGGTTTTGATTTTGAAAAAGTGGCACGCTTTACCGATCAAGATGTCGATCGCCTCGTGCTCGATGCCGGCATCATTCGCCATCGCGGCAAAATCGTTTCGGCGATCAACAATGCCCAAAAAGTCTGTGAGTTAATCGACGCGCAAGGCACAGGCGCATTGGCCAGACTCGTTTGGTCGCACGAACCCACACCTAAGCAACGTCCTTTAAAAATCACACCTGATGCCGCGATGCAGCTCACGCAGACCGAGCAATCGCTGCTTTTAAGCAAAACGTTGCGCAAAATGGGCTTCAACTTCGTCGGCCCGACCACGATGTACGCGCTCATGCAATCGATGGGCGTGGTCAATGATCATCTTGAAGGCTGCAGCCATCGTGCGCAAGTCGATGCGGCTCGCGCTGCGTTGAAGCGCCCAGGCTTTTTTAATCAATAGATCGTGCTGTAGCCGGCGAACAATATGCGTTCAATGCTATTGAATCAGTAGCATCAAGCCAGCAGCGCATTCACTCGTTTCACATACGCAGCCGGATCATCCGGCATGCCGCCTTCGGCCAGCATCGCTTGGTCAAACACGATGTGGGCCAAATCATTGAAATGCACGCCATCGGTGTTCAGGCGTTTGACGAGCGCATGCTCGACGTTCACCTCCAACACAGGCTTCATCTCAGGCGCAGCTTGCCCCGCCGCTTTGAGCATGCGAGCGAGCTGCATGCTCATGCCGCCTTCGTCTTTGACCACCAAGCACGCGGGTGAATCCACCAAGCGGCTGGTCACGCGCACATCTTCGGCCTTGTCTTTGAGCGCCTCTTTGAGTTTGGCGATCAGCTCTTTAGAAGATTCTGCGGCCTCTTCTGCTTTTTTCTTTTCTTCCTCATCTTGCAGCTTGCCAAGATCCACTGCGCCCTTGGCTACAGATTGCATCGCTGTGCCATCGAATTCATGCAAATGCGACAGTGCCCACTCATCCACACGATCGGTCATGAGCAAAACTTCGATGCCTTTTTTCTTGAACACTTCGAGCTGCGGGCTGTTCTTCGCAGCGGCCAGCGTATCGGCGGTGATGTAGTAAATCGCTTCTTGGCCTTCTTTCATGCGGGCTTTGTAGTCAGTGAGGCTCACCGTCACGCTGTCCACCGTCGTCGATGCAAAGCGCAGCAATTTAGCGATGCGCTCGCGGTTAGCGAAATCTTCACCCAAGCCTTCTTTGAGCACGGCGCCGAATTCAGCGTAAAAGCGAGTGAATTTGCCTTCTTTGGCTCTGTCTGAATCGTCAATCACATCGGTGATGTCTTTACCGTCAGCATCTTGGGTCTGAGCAGAATGCGAATCATGCTTGGCTAAATCTTCCAACATCGACAGCACACGCTTGGTATTGCCTTCGCGAATCGCGCGCGTATCGCGGCTTTCTTGCAAGAGCTCGCGGCTCACATTCAGCGGCAAATCGGCTGAATCCACCACGCCTTTGACGAAGCGCAAATAGGTGGGCATCAGGCTCTCAGCATCGTCCATGATGAAGACGCGCTTCACATACAGCTTGATGCCCGCCTTCTTCTCGCGATTCCACAAATCCATCGGCGCTTTGCTGGGGATGAAAAGCAGCTGCGTGTATTCCTGGCTGCCTTCGACTTTGTTGTGGCTGTGCGCAAGCGGTGCTTCTTGGTCGTAAGCTTGTGTTTTATAAAACTCGTCGTATTGCTCTTGCGTCACATCTTTCTTTGGCCGCGTCCACAGCGCAGCAGCGGCATTGACCTTTTCCCACTCGCCGGTTTTAACCATGCCGCCGCCTTTGGTGCCCTTGGACGGGTCAGCTGCGTCTATCGGCTCGCCTTCTTTCCACTCTTCCTTTTCCATCGAGATGGGCAGGCTGATGTGGTCAGAATATTTGCTGATGATGTCTTTGAGCTTCCATGCGTTGGCGTATTCGAGCGCATCCTCACGCAGATGCAAGGTGATGCTCGTGCCGCGCGTGGGTTTGTTGATCGTCTCAATCTCAAACTCACCCGTTCCGCCGCTCGTCCAGCGTGCGCCTTCAGTGGCTGGCAAGCCCGCGCGGCGCGTTTCCACCACCATCTTGTCGGCCACGATGAAGCCAGAATAAAAGCCCACCCCGAATTGGCCAATCAGTGAGCCTTCATCTTTCGCTTGCGATTTTTGCGCATCGGCCAGCTTGCCCACAAATTCTTTGGTGCCGCTCTTGGCAATCGTGCCCAAGTTGTCCACCGCCTCAGCCTGGCTCATGCCGATGCCGTTGTCGGCAATCGTTAAAGTCTTCGCCTCTTTATCAAAACTCACGCGCACTTCCAAATTTGGCGCATCTTCAAGCAGCGCAGAATTGTTCAGCGCTTCAAAGCGCAGTTTGTCGCAAGCATCCGATGCGTTGGAGATCAGCTCGCGCAGGAAAATTTCTTTGTTGGAATACAGGGAGTGCGTGACGAGGTGCAGCAATTGCGCCACCTCGGCTTGAAACGCCATGGTTTTTTTAGGTGCGGCTTGAGATGTGGTTTTGGTCATGATTCAATAAACGAAGAAAAGAGATAGCAAACAAGGCGAATAGATGTAGCTTGTTAAGAGATTTTCAAGAGTAAAACTACATCTGCTCCCAAGGCAATCCCGCGTGCCGCCAGCCGTTTTTGCTCGAGCGATGAAAGCCCTCATTGAGCTCGCCCTCGAAGCCTTCGGTGATGTTCGTTACATCAGAAAAACCTGCGGCATCCAGCGCCTTAGCCGCATCCACCGTGCGCTTGCCGCTGCGGCAAATCAGATAAATCGGGCGATCTTTGCGGCCTGCTTCGCGCTCTACCGCAACGATGAAAGCATCGGGCTGCGGCGTGAGATCGGGGTATTCATACCAAGCGATGTTGACCACGCCCGGCGGGCGACCGACATACAGCGACTCAATTTCCATGCGCACATCGATAAACAATGCATCTGGCGTGCGCTGCAGTAATTCCCAAGCAGCCCGGGGATCGAGATTTTTCATAAGTGAGAAGGGCCTTCCTTGGCCGTCTAGAAACGCAAACCCTGTATTGTCGCGTAAACAGACTCTGAACTTAGGGGATCAATTTTGAATGCTGAAGCGCAGGTCTCAGGTGCGCACGCTAAAACTCACAATGGCCGCATTCTCCGCTGTGCGCTCGCAGCCCAGCGAAATCTCGCCTTCCCCCACCAACACACAATCGGTGCGGCGCAGCACCAAGGGTTCGCTTTGCCCGCCCGCATAAACCCAAGTGCCATAACTAGACGCATCGGTGAGCACAAACTGATTGCCACGCACCTGCACGCTCGCATGTGAGCGCGACACACGCGGATCGCTCACCTCCAGCTCAGATGTGGTCGCGCGCCCCATCTGCATCGCTTTGATTGCGCTGCCCGATTGCTGCAGCTTCACCGTTTTACCGCCAAAGCTTAAATGCAGCTCTTGCGTGCGCAGTGCCTCTTTGAAGGAAGCGCCCAGCATCGTGGCGTCGGGATCAATCGCGCTCTTTTTTTGCCAGTTGATGCGGTAAACGGTGGTGCTCTCCCCTTTGCCGCGCAAAAACATGGGCCCTAAGCTGCTGAGATCATTGCGCCGATCTTGCGGCAAGGCGTCAAACACGCGTTGGCTGGTGAGGATTTGCTTGGCGCCGGCTAAATCAGCCAAGCGCGCTGCGCTGTTGACCGCATCGCCATAGCAATCGCCATTGATCTCCACCACCTCGCCCGATTCCATGCCAATTTGCAGCTCAATGCGCAAGCTTCGAAATGTGCCTGAGCTCACGGCCATTTTTTCATCAGCAAAGAGCATCAGAGGCCGCTCGGTGAGCTCGCGCTGGATATCGCAACACGCATTCACCGCCTGTTCTTCTTTGGGAAAGACCGCAAAAATGCCATCGCCCAAGGTTTTCACCACTCGCCCTTCAAACTGCGTGATCGCGCGCCCCAGCGCCCCATTGAGCTGCGTGACCAAAGATGAAGCCGCAGTATCGCCAAGCTTTTCAAACAGCCCTGTTGAACCGACAAGATCACAGAAGACAACGGTTGGCATAGTATTAGCAATTTCTAACCATTGTAGGCTGAAAGTATGGCTATTTTTATGACGAAATTGGCATATCGCCGGCTTAGAACTTACGCGGGCAGCTATCGAATTAGGAGTACCTAACCCAAGACGGACCTAGGGTTTCAGCGCTCAGTCTCAATATCTGGAATGCGATTAAAAGCGATCCGCATCGGCGCATGATCCAGCGCGCCGTGCGCTGTGGCGAAATACAAAGCACTCTTGCCGTAGCGGCGGTTCACACCATCCATGGCAGACATGAGTTGGCTGCGGTCTTTGGGCACGGCATGGGTTTTGATGTCAGACCGTGTTTTCGAGGTGCGCGATGCCTGCGAGCTTGCTGCTTCTTGAGCGGGCTCAGCTTGCGCCAAACGATCAGGCGTGTCAAACAAGCCCGGCGTGTGCTGGCTGACAGGCACCAAGCCGTGCAGCAGCATGCCCACTGCCTTGGGGCGCGCGAGCAAATGCAAGCCGCTATGCCAGAGCAGATCAAGCGCATGCAGCAAAGTGGCGGTGTCTTGCGTCTCACCCAAGCGCGTTTCGCGATGACCGCCCATAGGGGCACTGCTACTTCCTTGGTAGCCCGCCATGCCGCGCGGATCCATGCGCACACTTAACGAGAGTGCCGTCGCATAAAAGCCTTGCTTGCGCAGGCGCATGGCGGCCTTTTGCGTGAGCCGGTTGAGAACGGCAAAGGCATCGGTTGGGTTGCGCATTTCGGGCGGCAGCATGTGCGAATGGCCCAAGCTGCGCGATTCGGTTTTGCGCGGGCCGTAGGGCACGCCGCGCAACTTGTCGTACATCTCATCGCCCGCCACGCCGCCCCACGCAGTGTGCAGCAAATCGCGCGGCGCGGCCAGCAAATCGGGCATGCTGTGAATGCCGCAATCGTTCAAGCGAATCAGCATGCGCTTGCCCACGCCCGTGAGATCACGCAGCTTGAGGTGTTTCAGTTTTTCATGAATTTCATGCTGCTCAATGATCACCAAGCCATTGGGCTTCATCATGTCAGACGCCAGCTTTGCAAGCATGGTGTTGGGCGCGACACCGATGCTGGTTTGCAGCTGATCGCCCACCGTTGTGAGGATTTCTTTTTTCACCAAGGCCGCGAGCCGCGTGGCATGCTCGCGCGTTTGGAAGCGCTTGGGTATCTCGCATTCCATCTCATCAATGCTCATCACCTGCTTGACGGGCAAGATGCGATCGACCGCCTCCACCGCTTTCTCATGCACGGCCACATATTTTTCATGGCTCGCCAAGACAAAAATAATATCGGGATAAAGAGTACGCGCCTCGCGCACACCTGTACCCGTTTTGATGCCGAATTTCTTAGCCTCAATGCTGGCCGCAATGCAAGACGTCGTCTCCGCGATCACCGGCACAACGCCCACCGGCTTGCCGCGCAAATTCACATCAAGTTGTTGCTCGACGGAGGCAAAAAAAGAGTTGAAATCGACAACGAGACTGGCAAGCATCTCCGAATTTTAGTCAATTTACTGCTTTTGTGTACAGTATTTATTTCGATAGCAGCGCAGCAAACCGCCATGCGGCAAAGCAAGGATCACATTATTTTCGTGAGGATTTGAGAGGCTCAATACTCAGCGCGAAGCTGGGTTGTAAGCCATCGGATCAAGCTCGCGCGTCTTCGCTTCTATCCAGTCTTCCACTTCGCGCATCATCTCCTCGGGCGCACGACCCGCGCTGCTGATTTGCGGGCCGATCACCACATCAATCACACCGGGCGTTTTCACAAACGCCTTGCGCGGCCAATGCTTGGCGCAGCTCACTGCAATGGGTACGACCGGCCGCCCCGTCTCACAAGCTAAGCGCGTACCGCCCGTTTTGTAATTGCCTTTTTGGCCGCGCGGGCTGCGTGTGCCTTCAGGAAACATGATCACCCACACACCACGCCCCATCAAGCGCTTGCCCTGCGCCACCACTTTGTTGAACGCTTCAGATCGCTTGCTGCGATCAATATGGATCATGTCCATCCGCGCCATCGACCAGCCGAAAAACGGCACGTAAAGCAGCTCGCGCTTGAACACATAAGCCAGCGGATGCGGCATGATGCAAGGCAGTAAAAACGTCTCCATCGTCGATTGATGTTTGCAAAGCAACACTGCGCCTTCTTCATCGCCTTGCGGCAAATTCTCAAGGCCACTCACGCGCCAGCTCACACCGCAAATCACCTTCAAACCCCACATCGCGCATTTAAGCCAGCCAGCGCACATCCAATACATGCGCGTGGGGCTCACGAAGAGCGATGCAATCACCACAAAAGTCCCCCAGGGGATCACGGTGAGCATCATCCACAGCATGTGGAGCAGAGAGCGAATGAATGCAATCGTGTAGGCCATGGTTGAAGTGCGTTCTATCAAGCCGCCAGTTTAGACAAATCCGCCACGCGATTCATAGCTTGATGCAAGCTGGCGAGAAGCCCTAAGCGATTGGCACGAATCGCAGGATCGTCGTGATTGACCATGACTTTGTCGAAGAACGCATCAACGGGCTCTTTGAGCGCTGCCAAGGCCTTTAAGTTCTCTTCAAATTGGCCATTCGCCCATGCGGAATCGGCGCGGATTGCTACTGATTTCAAAGCGTCTGCCAGCGCTTGCTCCTCGCCAGCTTGCAGCAAAGCAGGGTTGATTTTGGCTTCGACTGTGCCTTCGACTTTTTTCAGGATATTGCCCACGCGCTTGTTGGCCGCTGCTAAGGCGGGCGCTTCGGGCAATGCTGCAAAGGCGCGCACAGCCGAGAGGCGCTGCGCAACCTCGGCCAATTTTTGCGGACGCAAGCTAATCACCGCCTCCACTTCTTGCGCGCT
>JANMFP010000022.1:0-23381 GCA_031378135.1 Variovorax sp.
GTTGAATTGGCCTGAGTATCTTGGCGAACTCGTCCAAAGCGCGCATCTTGCACGCCGTCCACCTGCGCATCGAGCAAGGTGGCAAGTGCCGGCGTGACGCTTTTGAGCACCATCACATTGCGTGGGCGTGTCACAAACACACCCACTGATGCACCGGCTTCTGCCCAGTCAACATTCTGCAAACACACCTGCACTTCTTGTGGATTGCCATTGCTATCCAGATAGGCATAACGATCGGGCTGGCCTGCGGCGCGGCCCTCAGGCAGGCGAATGCCTGCTGCCAAGAATGTGTTGATCAGCGCTGTGCCACAGAGCTCCTGCCGGGCTGGCGCAGCACCGCCATTGATTTGCCCAGTGGGTGATGCGGCATTGTCTCCCGGCGGCCGCCCTACCCCCGCCAAATAAGCATCGTAGGCCAATTGCCAGCCTTGCACAAAATCGTTAGACAAGCGGTTGTAGCTGGCGGAGCGCTGCAAATCGCGGCCTACAGCAGCCGCTCCGAGGATCAAGCCAATCACCAGCAAAACGACGGTGATTTCAACCAATGTATAGCCACGCTGTGAGGCAGCGCGCGCCGACGCTGGCCTACCGATGGTTGTTGTGTGACTCATGAAAATCCCCTCATTCAAAAGCCAATCGCATCAGCGATCAGCGCGTTATTCCCAATGCTGATGGCCAGATCCGTCATCTCTGTGGTTACGGTGGCGTAGTCAGCATAATCTTTGATCGTTGTGATCTGAGCAGCTATGGCCACCCCTGTTGACACCACGGCTGCTGCAACGCTAATAGCTGCCACCACAGTCCCAGCAATTGCCAAGCCAATCTGAAATGATCGCGCGCCTGCTGTGAGCACCGTATCGCCTGTGGCAGAAAGAATCTCTCCCGCACCAGCAACCACGCCAGCAGCAGCAGAGGCTGTGCCCGCTAGATTGGCCGCAATATCTGCAGCAGCCAGAGCCACCTGAACGCCCAATTGATCGCGAAAATCGTAGCTGGCGCGCTCCATCATGTAGCCAGCTGTCGCCACGTTCATGTGGCCATGCGAGACCGCAGCCAAACCAGCTGCACAAGCATGCGATGAAAACAGCTCCAAGGCAGACACCGCGATCACTTGATCATCGTAAATGCTTGACATGGCTTTTGAATTGGCTTCAAAAGTAGGCGCCGCATTGCTGGCGAGCGCATTGAGCCCATCCAAGGCACTGCCATCGGCATCCGCATCCAGCAAGCCAGGCGCTGCAATCACCAGAGCCACTGGCTTTCTAACACCCGCGAAACTCACGGCCAGTTGCCCAGCGCCTGCTGTATTTTGAGAAGCAATGCCATTGAGCGCAAGACATACATCAATCATATTGGCCGAGCTTGAATTGATCGTCGCACCGCAGGGAATCGGATTCGAGGGAATGCAGGTGGTGTTCAGCGGGGCATTCCAGTCGCCAGAGTAGGTGTGGCCCAGAAGATTCGCATTCGGGCTGGGCGCTGGGGGCGAGTTGCTGTTTGGCACTGGGCCATTGCTTGGCCTCGGGTTGGGCGTGCGCACGCGCAAGGGATTCATGCGATCTTTAGCCACGGCAAGATCGCGATCAAGTGGCGCATCCGTCGCATTGGCCTCCCGATAGACGCCGTAGCGTATTTGCCCAGCGCGTGGATCGGTCAAGCCCAAAGTGCGCCAAGGCGCATACCCAACTGAGTTAGGGCTGGCCGCTGAGCCGCAGCTCTCCACGCCATTGGCGTCTACCGCCGGGCAAGCCAGTCGATAGCGCGCATACATGAAGCCTGTGGCTGCATCTTTGACTTGCTGCTGCAAGCTCGATTGCATCGCCTTGACCTTCAAGCCAGCACTTTGTTGCCAATACAAGCTGGCAGCGACCAAAACAAGGCCCAGCACCACCAAGACGATGCCAACCTCGACAAAAGAATATCCGCGCTGTTGCTGCTTCATGGATTGAGCCCTTTTTGACTGACCAACACCGCACGATCCATGGCCGCCTTGGCTTGCTCAAACACCGTGGTCACATAAGCATTCGTGCTTTCAATTTTGGTTTTCGCATCGACCAGATCTTGTATGGCGATGGCTAAGTCAGCCGCTGCCACGCCGGTTTGCACAATGGCCAAAGCCAAATTTCCTGCAGCAATCACGATTTGAAAGGCAGTGATGCCCTCTGAGTTGAGAGCAGAGACAATCGCCAAGGTTTCTGCAGTGATGCCAAGGGCGAGGCCCAGCGCAGCCATCGCGACTCCTACTCCAGCATCCACAACAGCACTTTGTGCAGTTTCTACGCCAATATCCACCAGATTCCAATGCCGCTGCAAAATGCGTGCGTTGTCGTAGGCCGTGAAAGCCACTTGGGCAGACGACAGCGCCTCGGCCATCCGCACCGTGCAGCCTGATCGCGCCAGCAGTTCGGCAGAGCCTGTAGCCCAAACCATGTCGTCATAGTCTGGCGCTGGCAAGCGAGAAGGCGCATCAATGTAGGCATCTGCAGCATTCAAGCGCGGCACGGCGTTGAGGCCCGATAAGCTGCGATCCAAGCCAGGATGCGCCAAGGCATAGGCCACATTCGAGCTATTGGCGCCTGAGCCAACCACCAATCCTCCCGTAGCGCGCGCCACACTCTGCCGCAAGTTAAAACACCAGTCCAAGCCATTGACTTCGGAGCGCAAAGCAAGCGCTGTATTGACGCTCGCCTGATAGGCCGCAGAAGCAGCCTCAGCCGCTGCAGTGTTACTGGGGCGATGTAGTGTGAAGGAAGGTGTTTCGCCTAGGCCAGGGTAAGAATCGCTCAGAGTCGGTGAGATCGAGGCGGTAGGCATCATCGCCAAATCCACGCCGCCGCCCAAGCCGCGATCAACGCCATAACGCATAGCCGCAAAGCTGCTGGGCAATCCCAAGGTGCGCCATGGCAACTCACTGGCCAGCGACAGCGCACAGGCCTCGTTACCATCACCGACTTGCGCTGGGCATGGCAATCGATGATTGCGCAATAAAAAGGCATCGATACTGAGCTGAGCTTGCCCCATTTGCTCGATCACTTGCGCGCGATCCTCCGGCAGGCGCGTTGAATCCAACCAACGCATCAGCAGCAAGCCTAAAACACCTGCAATCACAAGTACGACACTCAGCTCGACAAAGGAATAACCACGCTGCGGGCGCAATCTAGAAATAAGAGGCTTTTTCATCGCGTGCCTCCTTTGCGATCCACATTGATGATCAGAGGAAGCGCACCCGCAGGCCGGAAAGGCCGAGCCGGGCTGGGAGGGCTGGCGCATTCAGGTGGTAAAGCGATGGGGGCACTCAATTTATCGCGGCTGTCTATCATCTGCGCGATGTTTTCATTCATGCTCGTAATTTGTCTGTTCAAGCCATCAATTTTTCTTTGAAGCTTTTCCGGTGCGTTGTAAACACTGTCTGGATGTGGCGTGGCGCTGCCGTTATCCGCACCAAAGCCAAACAATGCAGATAGCCGAGCGCTCACATCAGAAAAGGTTGAGATGGTGCTTGTGCCGCAAACAACAGGCCCGCCGCTGAAACCAGCCGTACACGAAACGACAGATGAGGGCGAACTGCCCAGCGGCAAAGTGATGATGTAGTTGCCTAAACTCGCCGTCAACAGACCGGCATACGCATTGACATAGCTATTCGCTGCTCCATTGCGATTAGCCGTGGCGGTGGCCAATGCATTGTTTGCTGCGGTGAGGTTGAAAGTCGCCGTGTTGTCGCGCTCGGCGATAAAACGATCACGTATTATGACCAAGGTGGGCGTTTGCCCAGGCTGAACCACCTCTTGCAGCAGCCTCAGATCACTCTGCAGTTTGTTCACCACATTCTCTTGATTTGCAATGGTCTGCGGCGGCGTGGGTGGGTTTGCGGCGCGCAAATTGGCCAGCGTTTGCGACTCAGTCGTCAGCGCTGATAGTGTGCTGGTGATGCGCGCGGCGCGGTTATCGATCAAGTCTTGATACCGCGCCACATCTGAAACCACATTGTTGTAAGCCAACTGGGCATCAGCCACTTGTGCTTGCGCCGCCTCAAAACTATAAGCCAGCGGCGCTAAAGTGTTGGCGGTATTGATCAAGGGATCGACAAGTCCATCAATGGTTGACGCTACACCTGGGCCACGGATCGCTGCGCGCAAATTAGCAATCGCCGTATTGCGAGCTGCATCAGCGACTACCTTGGCTGCCACAGCAGCATCGCGCTCAGAGATTACTGCAGTGCGGCTGACTTCCGCTTTTGTGATTTCAATGTTGAATCTCGCCACTGATTCGGTATTGCTCGGCGCGGTACACACCGTCGGAGCTGAGGTGCTGTCTGCATCTGCCAGCCCCAATGCCGTACCAGCGATGCCTACCGCAGCAAGCGAGAGGCCAATGGAGACGATTTGAGCGGCAATTTCTCCGCCGCCGAAAGCAGCAGCAGACGCATGCACACCCAATGCAGCACAGGCATTAACTGCCAAGCCCAGAGAGGCAGCGCAAATGGCAGCATCCACGCCTGCGTTGCCTGCATCAGATGCAATACCCAAGCCCGTATTGACAGCAGATAAGCCCGATAAAAGTGCAGAGGCAGCAGCCCAAGCAACGGCTTTGATGGCATCAGCGATGTTGCCTTGGCGCATTTCATCAACATCCACCACAGCATCGTATGCAAGTGATGTTGCGTCTATGGAGTTGTTGAGCATGTCGCAGCCAAAAGTACGTTGAAGGCTGCCCATGGATCGCTCAAGCACCACATCGTCATACAGGCCGAGCGAAAATCTGCGATCGCTTGGTTCGAGCTGCGTGGCATTACTCATGGCATTTTCGCCATCAAACAAATCGCCATCGCCATCGCCATCCTCGTTGCCAGGATGCGCCAGTGCAAATGCAACGAGTCGTGGCGTGCTTGCGGCAGTTGCAGCCATGCCTGCAGCCCATGTTGCCGAGCTTCCTGCATTGACGCGAGCACACAAATCAGACAAGGTGTTGATTGCACTGCCTGCATAGCCGGTGTCTAAACGAGCAACAGCGCTGGAATCGTAGGTTAAAGGCCGCCAGTCGTCTGCGCTACTGGTCAAATCAATCGCTGTGGTGCCGCGTTGCACCAAATAGCGCAGCTGCGTGTTGTTCACACCAGGATCAGCCCCCGCCAATCTCAATGTGCCGACAGGAAGCCAGCCTTTTTGCGCACCTGTGCCGCAGTCCTCCAGACCGTCACGGTCAATATCTGGGCATGGCATGCGGTGAGCAATCGTCGCAAAGGCCATCAGTGCTGCATCGGCTTGCGCCAGCTGAACTTGCTCTTGGCGAGAAGATGTCTCAAACCCCCGGACGCGCCATTGCAAATAGCCGCCAATCAGCAAGCTGCTGATCACTGCGATCAGCAGCATCGTCTCCAGCATACCCAAGCCACGCGATGCCCGGTAAAAAAGTCGCGTGTGTTTATTTTTTGAAGCACGACTTCGCAAATGATTCATAGCGACTCTCCTCATCCGCCCAGTGAATGCCCGACCGATTGGCGCACCAGATCGTAGATAGGAAGCAACAAGGCGACAATCAAGAAAATGAACATTCCCCCAGCGATCAAAATCAGCAGCGGCTTGATGATTTCTGACAATGATTTCACTACGACGTCAAGTCGCTTTTTATACTCAGTTGATAACTGATCAAGCTGCTTATCCAAAGAACCGGCCTCTTCACCCACAGAAATCATGCGCACTGCCATGGGTGGAAAACCGCCAACGCGCCGCATTGCGGCAGCAATACCCTCGCCTCGTGCCACGCCATCGCCGACACGCTTCAGGCGTGCTTTGTAGTATTCATCGGATGTAGCCCGAGCGAGTACTTCGATGGAGGTGAGAAAATCTAGTCCCGCTTTGATCAACAAAGACAGATGCTCTGTCATAAATGCCATGCCGGATGCAACAGTGATTTTTTTCACCACAGGCAACCTATGCAAACATTCATGACAAAAGTACTTGAATCGCGGCAAACGGCGATAGGCAATGGAGATAGCTAAGATCAATAAAACAAAGAGGCCAAGTGAAAGCACCACGTAATTGACCAACACATCCGATATGGAAATCAACCACTTGGTCAGTGGCGGTAGCTTGGCCTGCATTTGTTTGAACAGCTGCGCCATATTAGGCACGACGTAGTACAGCCAAAACAAGCCCACACCAATGATAGTGACCATTACAAAAGCTGGATAAATCAATGCTGTTGTCACGTCACGTCGAATGTCAATCAAGCGTTCGATGTGCGAAGCACCTTCCAACATCATCTTAGAGATTTCGCCGGACTGATCACCTAGCTCTGCAAGACTGCGGATTGTCTCGGGAAATATGTCTGGATGACGCTGCAACGATTGAGGGATGCGCATGCCAGCGCTCATGTCTTCTGCCACTATCTTGGCGATAGAGGCAACACCCGGGCTGCCTTGGTCTTCTTCAGCCAATGTTTTGAGCGCGTCCATCGCAGATACGCCGGCTGTGAGCATTACACCAAAATCTCGTAAAAATCCTGCCAAATCTTCTGCGCGTGCGCTACTGCGGAAAATACGACCCGGCAACTCCGACAAAAATAGCACCCAGTTCGGCAAGCGCTTGAGTGTGACAACAGTCCCATCGGTGTGCTGCTCTAAGCGCAATTTGATGGATTGCTCACGTTCGACCATCGCCTTGGTAAAACCGTATTGAAGAGAGCCATAAGGCGTCAGCAATCGATAAAAATACAAGCTGAGTGAACTGCTCATAAGCCCCCCAGATCAATCTCACGCTCGATCTCATCAAAGCTCGTCTCCCCAGCCAACACCCTTCTTTTGGCAAGCTCTTCCATCGGTCTCAATCCAGCCTGACTGGCCAGCTCACGGAGTACTTCACGCGAAACATCTTTCGCAATCGCATCTCCCACCTCACGCGTCACCGTCAATATTTCATAGACCGGTATGCGCCCACGATAGCCCGTGCCAGCACAATGCACACAACCCTGACCGAAATACAGCATGCTTGAGCCGGAGATGCCCAACCATTTTGACTCTCGCTCTGTTGCCGGGCGTTCTGTTTTGCAGTGCCCACAAATTCTTCGTATCAAGCGTTGGTTAATCACAGCCGTTAAGTTTTCGGCAACGGTCTCTGATTCCACACCTAACAAGCGCAAGCGCGGTACAACCCCAAAAATTCCACCAATGTGCAAACTCGACATCACTAAATGCCCCGTGGAAGCCGCATCAAGAGCCGCACGCGCAGTCTCGGAATCACGAATTTCGCCGATCAAAACCACATCGGGGTCATGCCGCAAAAAATGCCGCATAGCACCCGCAAAGTCATAGCCCGCTTTTCTGTTGACTTCGGTTTGGCAAGCTGCAGGGACTCTGTATTCCACCGGATCTTCCACTGTCAGCACATTGCGTTCAACGAGCGGCTGCATGCGCAATGCCGCATGCAGGGTCGTGCTCTTGCCTGAACCTGTTGGCCCAGTTACCAGGACCAAGCCGTGGGTTTTAGAAAATACTTTTTTCAGTGCTTCCAAATCCTCTTGCAAAAAGCCTAAATCTTCAAATCGATCTAAGCTGCTTTTTTCAGCCAATAAACGCATCGCTACGCGCTCGCCAGGCTGAGAAATCATTGTCGAGACGCGCACTGTGTAGGCTGCGTTCATGACCTTGGCACCGAAGCTGCCGTCCTGTGGCAAGCGCTGCTCGCTGGCATCCATCTGCGCCTGCAATTTAATAAAAGCCGTCAAACGATCAAGTGCTGGAGGCATCGCAAACATAGGACGCAACGATCCATCCACACGAAACAAAATGGTGCGACTGTCTTGCGTTGGAGCGATGTGAATATCCGTCGCGCGATCTCTAACGGCCAAATGTAAAATCAGCTCAAGTAAGGCCGCAGGGCTGTAAGCATGATCACGATCAGCGGCCAAGCGCTTGACTTCCGCCTCCATCAAAGAGTCTGCTGAATGCTCTTGAAAATAAAAATACTGCTGTATTGCTTCATCTACAGCAAAAAAATCGCCTTGCCAAAAGACAGCCTCCAGACCCACTCGTTTTTTAACCAGATTTGCGACCACTTCTGGCTCAGCATCACCCAACAAAACTCTTAACTTATCTCCTTCTCTGTGCAAAGGTAAAAAACAATTTGTGGCACATAAATTACGGTTGAATCCACCACTGACGCCAGCAGCCACTTGGAATTCTTGCTTGAATTCGATACCTCTTTGTTTGGCCAACGTACGGGCTAGGTCTTTCGGGCTCAGAAAGCCTAAATCAACCAGCATGGCACCCAACTTGCGTTTTTCCACCAATTGCTTTTGTCTGGCATAGCTGACGGCGATAGGGGACACCAATCCCTCACTGATGAGCATGCCACTCAGGCTAGATATGTGTTGATTTGACATGATGCCGAACTCTTCAATTTAAATAAACTTTGTTCAATACAAGTGCAGTCAATGGATCCAAACGGCCCGAAGGCTCGATGCCAATACGCATTTGCAAAAGCCGGATCGATTCCGTGGTCTTGGCCCCTAAAATTCCATCAACCTCCGAGGCAGCTAAGCTGCCGAAATTGGACAGTCCAATTTGATATCTGGCCACCTCACGACCAGCAGGAAAGACAACAGGTACAGCAGGTGCATGCCAAGCGATTTGATAGTCTTTTTGCTTAGAGTCAAAACAGGTTTTGACGCTTGCGCCTAAACGCTCACCGACCAGAGCCCAAGTCTCAGGGGTCAAACGAGCGAACTGCAATGGATCACTTGCATTTGGAACTATCGGCTGATCCATCTGATCAGTACATTGCGCAGTCGGCTTCACGCTTCGCACTGGAGTAGTAACTATTGCAGCAGCAACTGCTGTAGTTTCCGTATGGGATGCTTTTGAAAATTGCGTAATTTTCGCTTCGGAGGCGGCTGTAGAAACGGCTAAAGCAGAATTGGAAGTTGAGATAGGGGCATTTGCAATGGAAGGAGCAATGCTCAACTGCTTTGCATCAAAAGAATTTGTTTGCGCCCACCAAATCGCCGAAATAACCAGCCCAACAGTACCTATCGCCATAACAACGAAGATAGGCGCAATGTGATATTGCTTTGAGCGATCATGCGGTGGCTCGAATCTTGGCTTAGTCATCACTGGCTTATCTGTTGCCGAATTTAAACCGCGCAAGAGGATTTGTGCATCAGCGATTGCGTGCGCCATCAGTGCAGAATCAATGAGCTTGACATCGCGGTGCATAAGCCCATACAAACAGCGGTCCAAAATAATATGCATGCCACGTGGAATGCCTTGGGTAGCCTGCCAAAGCATTTTCCCCGCTGGTTGATTGATCGCGTATTCGCTACTGCCTTTGCTTGCAACAGAAAAGCGAAAAGCGGTGTAGTCTATGGACTCCTCTAGAGATAATGCATTCAGCCGCACATGTTTTGCAAGCCGACTACGCAACTGGCGCAAATCATGCGCTGCCAACTCCATCTCTAATTCGGGCTGACCGACCAACAATATCTGTATGAGTTTTTCTTGATCCGTTTCCAAGTTGCTCAACAAGCGAATCATCTCCAAAGAAGATCGAGATAAATTCTGAGCATCATCAATCACGATCAAGCAAGTGCTTCCGCTGCGATGCATTTGAAGCAAAAAATCATTCAAAATTCTATGATTGCTGTACAAATCTTCGGCGGGTGACAAGCCAAAATCACTCACGATGGCACGCAGTAACTCAGGCCCTTGCAAAAATGTATTCACAACCAAGGCGCATCGAACAGCCTTCTGCTGCAAAGATGCCAGGAGACGGCGAACCAGCGTGCTCTTGCCCAACCCAATTTCAGAAGTCAGCAGGCAAAAACCTTTGCGCGCTAAGATGCAATGCTCAAGCTCAACGATTTGCTCTTCGAGGTAGGGCGTCAAAAAATAGCTGTCTGCATCAGGCGTGTAGGGAAATGGATTTCTGCTGAGTCCAAGTGCCTGTACATGCATGGGCAAAAAGGGGGTGCTGGTCATGTCAATCCCTATTTGCCCGCGCCGGCACCGCCGCTTTTGGCTTCAATAACTTGCAACACAGAGGTGGCATTCTCATCGCCTGGAATGCGATTCAATATTCTTCGATAGATTGACTTGGAGGCATCGAAATTGCCCATATGATATTCGTACCAACCCTCAGCCCTCAGCCGCGATATAGAGCTTGGCGCTAAGGCAGCTTGAATTGCTTTCAAATGCGTGCCTGCTTGCAGCTTGTTACTTTTGCTTAATTCTCTGTTCATAGCATCAAAATGATCGGCCAGACTTAGCCCATCATTGACTTGATTTGTGACTTGTATGGGAGCAGCAACGACTGTTTCTTTTTCTGGCGCTTTTTGTGCCGAATCATTTCTTGCGACCATCTCCGTAGGCTTGCTCGCCGGTGCAAGCTTAGATGCTTCTGAAGACTGCGTTTGTGCGTTTTTTTGAGCTGCGGGTAAATTCTTTGGAATAGCTGACTTTTCTTCAATTATTTTTTGCGATAAAACTGAAGAAGCAGGCACAGGTTTTTTATCAATTTCAGTCGGAGATTTTTTTGAAATGAGCGCTGGTGTAAACGAAGGTGCTGGGCTGACCGACGTCACTGCCGGCGCGTTTTGCGGATTGATGTCTTGTTGCGCAGGTGTATTCGCCACCGAAGACAGTGGCTTTGAAGAATTGGATGTAACGCCAATTGAATTTTTTGGAGACAAACTTGAGGCTTTTTGTTCTTGCATGAAAACAAAAAAATAGAGCGCAATCAGTAAAGCGATGACGCCTGCGCTCAACAGCCAAGCAATGATCTTCCACCGCATGACTGCGTTGCTGGAAACAGGACTTAGGTTCTCAACATAGCGCACAGTAGCCATTTGAGACCGAGGCGCAGAAAATCCCGGGCTGTGTTCAGCAGAAGATTTATGGCGCAAGGCCTCGTACATCAAACTCATAGGATGCGCACACGTAACACTACGATCAATTCACGCGTTGTTTGACTGCTACCCTCTTGTGAAGCCAGTTTGCCTAAGATCGGGATATCAGAGAAACCAGGCACGCCGCGATTACTGTTGCTGATTTTTTGATCGATAAGTCCACCCACAACGACAACATCACCGTCCGCAACGTTAAGTGTGGTGGAAAAGGATTTGTAGGCAACCTGAGGTAGGGAGACACGGTTTGAATTGTTGACTTCGACCAACTGCAAGCTCTGTGGATTGGCTTCGCTTTGAACAGGATTGATCAATAATTCAACACGACCGTCTTCACGCAATAAAGGCAATACGCCAACCATCACACCAGAAAAGATGGCATCGGTTTGCACATCCGATGTCAAGGTGGTAGCACCTCCACCAGGATTGCTCAGCGATGTGCTTGAGCGAGATACGTATCTCTGGCTGTTGCCCACAGACAGCATGGCAGGCGTTCCGTTCCTAGTTTGAATGCTTGGATTTGACAGAACCTTTAAAGTGCCGAATGAACGTAGTGCATTGATCACTGCCACCGTGCTTCCATCGGACACAGCGATAGAGCCAGAGGTTTGACCAGCACCTACGCCCAATAATCGCGCTGGAATTGTGATGCTTGCTGCTGGATTACCTCCGCTCACCAAGCCCGTGGTTGCACCAGCTAAGCTTGCTGGGTTGGCGCCAAAATTAACGGCAACCTTATTTCGCAGTGCTGTCCAATCCACGCCAAATTGATAACCATCATTCAGTTCAACATCAATCAACTGCGCCTCAATGCGAACCTGCTTGGTCAGCATGTCTTGTGAGCGCTTGATCATATCTTCCACCGCGCGCATTTGAGATGGGCGCGCTTTGACATAAAGCGTCCCGGAGGTGCGATTCAGTGTAAAAGTTTGATTTTGATTAGGTTGAATGACAGCTGTAGGAGATTGCGATTGCGGCGTAGACGAACGAGCAGCCTGTAGTTGATTTTGCGTATCAGACGGAGGCCGACTTTCACCCAAAACCATGCGTAAGTTGTTTTCAAATTCGGTATAGGGATCGGTTCTGTTGCCCGTGCTGGTTGCCAACGAAAGATTTCCAGAGATGGCTGACGACGCGCCTGCGCCTGCATTGGCTCCAAAAACATTACCACCAGAATTCATCGACATTTGATTGGTGATGTTGAGAAAACTCAATGTGAAGAACTTTTCTTCGTTCATGCGAATACGAAGCGTTTGGCCTTTGATTTCACCGGCTACGTCGTAGCTTTTCATCACTTCATTGAATGCATCACGCAGGGACACATCACGCAAATACATGTCTGACAAAGCCCCTTGCTGCACCACGGATGGCTCGACGACAAGGTTGACTTTTGCTGCATCAGAGAAGATGGCAAGCACTTGGCTGATCGATGCGTTGGAGATGGCAATGCTGACATTTTTACCCTCTAAAGGATCAAACACTGGCGCTTTAGGCTCTACCGGTTTGGACACACTGGATGAAAGCTGCCTGATTTGCTCAACCATTTGAGCTTGCTGGGCAAGCAGTTTTTTGGACTCTGCGGCAATGACTTCTTGCATACGATTGAGGGACTGTGCCTCCGCATCGGGCAAATTTTTCGCCGAAATGATTGGAGGTGATGAGCCGCAACCGCTCAGTATTAAAACTGAGGCTGCTACAGCCGTCAAACGGCCTATGCCGAATTGTGTTTTAGCAAATTTATGGTTCATGGTTTTTCCAATCGATTCTGTATGCAAATAATGAAGTTAAGGCTGGATAGCTGATCTGAGCCAGCCAGCAAGTTGAAGAGGTGTTTCTGCTATGACAACATCATCAAATTGAGCAGCAGTCTTCGCAAATGGATATGAAGCACAAAGGCCAGTCAGCGTGTTGGGCCCGTCCAAGCGATCGCCATCGTTGTTGGCATCGGTCATCGGTAGGATGAGCCAGTAAGCCACTGAAGTAACCCGATTAGTCGCACAATTCATCGCTCCTACAGAATCATCATCCCCTGTGAGGTATGGATTTAGCAAATTAGGATTATTGGCATTGATGCGAAGCAATGCGGCCATGAGATCTGAAGAATCTGCATGATGCGGATCACCTACGCTGTCGCCATTGCGTTCACGCGCATTCGCTAAATCCGCATCCAAGAGTGCATCTGCATTTGGATCACGATACACCGCGTAGCGCGCCAATAAGGCTTGTGTTGGCGCTTGCAAGCCGAGGGCTACATAGGGCACGTAGCCCAACTGAATTCCTGGAGCGCAGTCTTGACCCACTCTGTTTTCATACCCTCTACCGTCTGTTGCAGGGCAAGGCAGTCTGCCATTGCGCAGCGCATAGGAACGAATGCTGGCTTGCACTTGTTTAGCGTGCTCTAGGGCCTCTCGCCTTGATTGCGCCTCGTTGGTTGACATGAAGGCAGCAGAAACCGATAAGGATAGCAATGCAACAACCAGCAACACGACGGTCAGCTCGATAAAAGACAGGCCCTTTTGCTTTGAAAATCTGCACGACATTTGAACTGAACTCATTGCAGAGTTTTCCGCTGTGCAGCAGCATATTCCCGTGTGGAATGAGCCGCATTTTGAATTTGTGTTTGTAAATTAGTAATTTCAGCTATGAGCACTTGTTGGCGCGCTTTGTCCTGCGGCTGTGTACTGGTGGCGATAGCTGACAGCTCGTTCGTCAGGGTGTGAATTTTGAGCCCATGCTCATACACCTTACGCGACAGGATGATTTGCTGCTTCCCCTCTGGTGTTGGCATACTCTGCTCAACGCGATCAAATGCCGCCGCCACTTCTTTTGGATCGGCTTTAACGCCTTTGGATAAGGCACGAGAGAGTTCATCAACCGCTTTTGCTCTGAGCGCTTTTTGCTCTTGGCGTTGCGCTTTCGATAATGTGGTTTCAGCGGCCGCGCTGTTGGGTGCTGTGCCAACACCACTGGCTTTGTTGGTTGAGCTAGCGTCTGCGTTTTCCGTGCTTCTTGAGTTTGTTTCACGCTCACGTGAGGGTACCGACGTTTGAGACGAACCAACTGTACTGGGCGATAAACCTGGCTTTGAAGAGACAAGCGATGAACCGCCATACGACGCATAAATATAGGCCACCGCAGCGATTGCTGCTATCCCTGCAGCCAGACCCAACCCGATTTTGACGTTTGAGCTCATCACGGGCCCTTGGCACGAACACCTTCTTGGGCACCCAAGACTCGTAGGCGCTCGAGCGGGATTTTGATCAGGATATCCTCAGCACCCTGAGAAACCACCACAGAATCAATACTGATTTGCTTGACCACGTAGCCCCCAGCAAGCCGATCATTCACTCCAACAACATTCCCGTTGATCACAGCCCTAGGATCTTGGCCAGATACCGCAACCACCGTTACCCGCGGAAAATCAATGGCTGGCAATGTATCAATTTTCGGGGTGTTTTTTACGGATGCCGCTTTGGCTTTTGCTGCACGTGCAGGATCTCTTGCCATCGCATAAGCAGATCCTGACGCAGGCATGGTCGGCTTGCGTTGATCAATCATTCCAAACCTAGAATCAATGCCGACGAATATTGATTTAAAAGATTCTGATGAGGCAATTTCAGCAACACCCGGACTGGTCAACGTTTGTACCGCGCTTTTGTTTGCCGCTTGAGCAGAGCCGATGCGCTCGTAAGCATCCATCGCCAACGACATATCGCTGACTTCTTTGATGCGCTCAGGTTTGATCAAAGGCAACGATGAATTGCTGGGCAATGCTAATCGCCTCGCGCTCGATTTGGCTTGCGTTGCGATCCCTACGACGCCAACAATGAGCACTGCCACTGCCGTCGCGTTGAGTGCAAGAGAAATGTGTTTAACTAACATGCTCAACTCCTCTTGGCTGTCGCGGTAGCAACGGGTCTGAGCGTGTACGCAAAAGCGCCAATCGAACCATCGGACGACTGAGCTGGCGTAGATTGCCAACCCTGCGCCTTCAAAGCTGCTGTGAAGTTTGCGATTTCTTGATTCGCACCACCAGCAGCGACGCCTTCAACGCGGTAAAAATGCTTGGCGCTATTGTCTATGCGGGTCAATTGCACGCGCTGGATACGAATCTTAGAGCCAGCCGCTTGACGCACCAGCGATAGCATGCGAACAGGATCGTACAGAGCAGCCTCAGCAATCTTGTTAGCAAAAGCGAATTGCGGATCTTCTGCCAATGGTAGGTTTTCTTTGGCCAATCGAGCAATCTGAGTTTGCAGCTGAGCAGATTGGCTTTTGGCAACTGCGAGTTCGGCTTCTTGTTGCCCCATTTGTTGCTGTAAGTAGTAGCCCAAACCGCCTACGATCAAACAAGCACATGCAACTACGGCGGATACAGGCGCAGCCCAACTTTCACTTAACCAAGCGATCTTTGCCAGCCCCGGCACACTTTTATTGAGCACCAAGAGCTCTTTAGAAAATTGATGCAAGCTAGTAAAGAAACTTTCGCCTTGCTCCGGAAATTCAATGTAAGAGGCAAAACGCTCGTTCAAATGCAAAGACTGCGCCACACCCGCCGCCATAGCGCGCTCTATCTCCATATCTGCGGCGCCAATCGTGATCCAATCCATCGCTGGCGCACTCTCACCCCAAGAGCCTACCGTAAGCTGCTCCGCCAGAGCGCGCACGGCAGGGCCAACATCTTCGTAGGCGCGTCCTAGCAGGGTGACTTGCCCGTAATGCAATCGGCCTTCATGGTCTGCAAATGCATGAATTTGGTTTCCAATCCGGCACGCACTGACCCTTGATGAATTTCGGTCTTGGCTGCGCGCTCGCGTCTTTTTGGTGCTGAATGTTGATGCACCCGAAGAGTCGCGAGCTGTGTCTGCATCCATCACAGACTCGCTGAACATCGACAGATCGTCTACCCTTGAAGAACCTCTGCTGAATTGCTCGGAATCCGAAAAATGATTCTTGCCCGATTGCACTTTTGATTTCGCCGATCGCGCAATCAAAGATGTCATGGGAATCAGCAGGCAATGGTCTGCTTGCCGAGTTGCCCAATTTTGTAGCTCCTGCCAGCTCTCCAAAGAGATGGCCGTATAAAACGACTGAATCGTATCGCTCAGGGCTCGTGTGTTGTGCACGAAAACTTTGACCGCGCCATCTAGAGCACCGCTTGTACGCACCTCTTTCTCAATGATGGCAGCAGCGTATTGCTCTTTACCTTTGCTTGAGATCAAGCCAGATTGCGAGTTTGAAAAATCAAAGAAAACGAGCGTTGTCCCCGACACATCGCTCCAAGCGGGTATCGTGGTTTTACGGCCGTCGCGAAGCAATTGCCAAGAGGAATCCGTGATGATGAGAATCTGATCGGGTTTCATTTGCTTATGGATGGGAAATACACAACGCCAGACATTTGCACATTGAAGCCACGATCTGCGCTCGTTGGAGGAGAAAACAAGCCTTCCGTGTTCTGACTCACAGCAACGTCAAAACTATCGGCTGCAAACCAAGATTCGCCGCTCGCCCCTGAGAGTTGACGCAAAAGCTGCTCGGCTTGGCCACGCGGGACCAACGAGGTCGGACGCTGTATGACTCGACTGCCCCACTGCGCCTCAGCCAAACCAGCCGAAATAACGCGCTGCCGCAAGGCTTGACGCTGCAGTACAAAGGCCTCCTGCTGATCCAGCTGAGCTTTTTGACTTTGCAACTGCTGCGCATCCGCCTTGAGCCGTGCCGTCTCGGCTCGCAATTGGGTCAAGCGACCCATGTTGCTGTAGGTCCACCAGACGGCGGCGCAGAAGGCAAGCGTCAATAGCCCCAGCATCAACAGGCGGATTTTTCGAGTGCGGCTCATCACTGATCCATGGCCCAATGCGCGGTAAGAAGTACAACTCGGTCTTCATCGTATTGGCGGCCAGCGGCTGTTGCGCCATTGGGATTCGCTGCGCCTATTGGAGCGCCATCTGTTCCAGATTGAGCGTTACCACCAATTTGACTTGCAATCGTGTTGTTGGCCTCCCAAGCTGTGCCAGGCGCGTTTGCATCTGCTGCTTGAGTGTGGGCAGCACGGTCTTGAATGCGGAAACGACCTTCGCGTGAATCGGGCTTTCCATCGATCATTTGATCCAGATAACGTGCAAGATCAGGCGTCAAACCGCGCACAACCATCACATTGCCTGCGCTGCTAGTGGTTCCTGCGGGATTCCACTGGAAGCAAACTTGTATTTCAGTCGCATTGCCATTGGAGTCTTGATACACATAACGATCTTCATGTGCCTCGCCACGGCCTGGCGGCAGGCGCACACCATGACGCGTCATGAGATCACGCAGCGCTTGCGCTGCCAGGCTGGTATCGCCTGTGCCGGTTTGCCCTGCTGCATAGCCTTGGCCTTGGCAAATCTTGAACCCCTTGTTGCCTGCGAAACTTTCTGGGATCCCAGCTTGCGCCTGAGCACCAGCACGCACGCACGCATTGGTGCCGCCGATGGAGGTTTCTGATCCATTGATCATGTAGGTCGGGGCCTGCTGGCAATCGCCTACCACCGTACCTGTACGCTGGTAGTACTGGTCGTAGGCCATTTTCCATTGCGTCAGAAATTTGTTGGAGACTTTGGTGTACTCAGCATTGCGCTGCACATCTTTAGCCACTGCAATAGCGCCAATGATCAAGCCAATGATGGCCAAAACAATGGACAACTCGATCAAGGTAAAGCCTTTTTGGGAGCGGTTGTAGGGTTTCATTTGATTTCACCTGCGTTTTGGATTGTGATTACTGGTTCATTTTGTAGATGGCCACAACGGTAGCCACCTGGTCTTCGTCAAGCCGTGTGTTGTTACCTGCAGCACCTGCGCCGCCACCAATGGAATCATCATTGGTGCGATTCCATTGCACACCCGGCGCATTGGCTACGCCATTGGCAACGCCTTGCAAGCGGAAACGACCTTCTTGCGCATCGGGCTTGCCATCAACCATCTGGTCGAGCATGCGAGCTAAATCTGGGGTTAGGCCGGAGATGATCATGGCATTGCCTGAACCTTCAGCAGAGCTTGGGTTGTTCCACTGGAAGCAGACCTGAATTTCTTGTGGATTGCCGTTGGAATCCAGATACACATAACGATCTTCAAAGCCTTCTGCGCGGCCTGGAGGCATACGAATACCAGTCTGCGACATCAGCGTACGAAGATTGATGGCAACTGCTCCAGCAGCGCGGGCGGTCATGCCACGTCCGTCGGCCTTGTCACACAGGCGGCCTGGAGGAGTAGTGCCGCTCATATCGCCACCAGAAACACCTCCAGCGATGACAAAGGCTGCACCATTGACCATCAGCTGCGGCTGAGTTTGGCTATCTCCAACCACGACACCGGTGCGCAGGTAGTACTGGTTGTAGGCCTGCTCCCACTGGTCAATGAATTTATTTTTGACCTTGGTGTATTCAGCATTGCGCTGCACATCTTTGCCAATTGCCATCGCACCAATGATCAAACCAATCACGGCCAGCACCACAGCAAGTTCTACGAGTGTAAAACCTGCGGATTTGCGCCTAGACATCGCACCTGAACGAGCTAGTTTTCTTTGCATTTGAGATCTCCAGAATTTGAACAAATTGATTTGTAAATGTGCATTTTTTCACAGCACATATTTACAAACTCTCGACAAATTCTAGATGTGACAAAACTTTTAATCTGATGCGAATTACATTTATTTTTACTAAGTTTTCCCTTGTAATTCTTTCGTATTCATCACGCACACGAAAAAGGAAACTTTTGTCTTCAAAGAAGAAATCAGCAAAATTTCGCATGTTACAAATCGTTGCCTAGCAGCAACAAGATGAAAGCAATTCACTCGATCTGTGGATGAAATTTGCGGCGCTTGAGCTGGTTTTTTTGATAAACGCCATAAAAAAAGCGACTCGCTAGAGTCGCTTTGAATCCATGCGATAAAAGAATCATCGCGCCCGAATCAATGCAAATTGCGCCATCTCTCCTCGGCGAAAAAGCACATTGATCGGCTTGCTGCGATCTGCTTTGGATAGGGCCGCATCAAATTCTGCAACTGTGCTCACCTCGGTATTGGCCACAGCTACAATCACGTCGCCTTCACGCAAGCCGGCGCGGGCTGCGGCTTCTTGGGCAGCCGTCACGCGCACGCCGCCTTTGATTTTGAGATCTTTCTTTTGTGCATCGGTGAGCTCGGCAACGGCTAAGCCAACGACTTGCCCAGCACCAGTGGGCTTGGGCGGCTCAGCGGGAGCGGCTGCTTTTTTCACGGGTGTTTCGGCGGGGATTTCAACCACCGTGACCGCCAAATCGCGGCTGGCACCACGGCGGAATACCGTGACTGTGCTCTTCGTCCCGGGCTTGGTGCCGCCGACCAAGCGCGGCAGATCCGTGGAGCGTTCGATCGTTTTGCCATCGAACTTGGTGATGATGTCGCCAGCTTCCACGCCACCGAGCGCAGCAGGCGCACCCGCTTCCACCGAGCGCACAAGCGCGCCAGCTGGTTTGGGCAAGCCAATCGATTCGGCCACTTCTTTGGTCACTTCGCCAATCTGCACACCAATGCGAGAGCGCACCACGCGGCCCGTGGCTCGAAGCTGATCGCTCACGCGCACGGCTTCGTCGATTGGAATCGCAAACGAAATGCCTTGGAAGCCACCGGAGCGGGAATAAATTTGGCTGTTGATGCCGATCACCTCGCCGCGCATATTGAGCAGCGGGCCGCCGGAGTTGCCAGGGTTGATCGCCACATCGGTTTGAATGAAGGGCAAGAAATCGCCTGTCTCGCGCGCTTTGGCGCTCACAATGCCAGCCGTTACGGAGTTGTCTAAACCAAAGGGCGAGCCAATGGCCATCACCCATTCGCCGACGCGCACACGATTCGAATCGCCGATTTTTACGGCGGGCAAACCTGTGGCTTCGATCTTGATCACGGCCACATCGGTGCGCTTATCGGAGCCAATGATTTTGGCTTTGAGCTCGCGCTTATCGGTGAGCGTAACGATCACATCATCTGCGCCTTCGACCACGTGCGCATTCGTCATGATGAAGCCGTCGGCCGAGAGAATAAAGCCTGAGCCCACGCCACGCGGCACTTCGCGCTCTTCTTGCGGGGCGTTGTTGCGCGGAGGTGTGTTGCCACGCGGGCCTCCTGGGGCGCCTGGCATACGATCGCCAAAGAAGCGGCGGAAGAACTCTTGCATCTCTTCATCCATGCCTTCGAGATTGCCACCCCCCGAGCCAGCACGAGAAGACACTTTGGCCACCGTGCGAATATTGACCACGCTGGGACCATTGGCCTCCGCCAAATCCGCAAAATCTGGCAGCCCTCTTGCAGAAGCGCTACTTTGAGCCTGCACGTTTTGGCTAGGCAGCACAGAAAGCGCCAGAGAAAGGCCAATGGCGCAAGCCAGCGCAGAAGACTTGAGATGTTTGAAGAGGGAGTTTGTTTTCATGTGTGTTGCCAAAAAAACTTGGGTGATGGATGATGCCGGAGACAATTTATTTTTTGCGCTCAAGCGCCAGAGAAAAGTTGCGCAAAGTTTGTGGAGGCACTTCGCCCACTGCGGTGAGAAAGTGATCATTCATGCGCTTGAACAGAGAGTTCGTCGCGCCCGAGCTTGCGCTGCCTTCTTGCGTGTGGCGAGATTTGTCAAACGCTTCTAAAAAAAGTGACACGGTGGCAAGGCCATCGGTGAACACCCATTGCACGGTATCGTCGGCGGCTGTTGGGCTGGCAATGCCTCGCTTGTGGCAACTCACACTTTTGAAGCCGGGCACAACTGCCTTGAGATTCCAGCCTTCGGCAGACGCTGTGGTCTTGACGACATCGGCCTGCTCCACACGCCAGCCCTCGCTGGGTTTCATCATGCTTTTGAGTTTGTCCATCTTCACCGGCGCATCAAGCTGTAGCTCAGAAAACGCAGCTTGCTCCAAGATCACGCCGCCAGCATCGAGCGTTTGGAGCTTGAGCACGAGGGCGTTTTTGCGCTCTGTCCAGATGCGGTAGCCATAGCGCAAGCCGTCGCGCGGACTGAGCTGCACAACTTCTGCATCGAGCCCCGCAATGCGCTCATTGCCCAATGATTTCACGGTGTAGAAATCCGGGATTTGATTGGCGCCCGGTTTGAGCAATTCTGTGAAACTAGTGCCCGCGCCAATGCCTTCGCGCTTTTCTATGCGCACCAACTTGATATCAGGCATGAAGGTGACGAGTTTGTCGTCTTTGCGAATCGAGCTGCGCGGTGCGCCGGTGAGCGATTCAATCCGCTCAACTTGGCTGGCGCCATCGCAGGCATGCCAGATGCGCGCGCTGCTCATGCCATCGCGCGACGTTTGCACCAGCGTGCCGATGTAAGAGCGCTTTTTCATCGAGGCTTCATGCATGCGCACCAGCCATTCATTGACCGAAATCGCGCCGTCTCCTGTGGGCACGGGAGCGGCCGAGGCCTGCGCAAAAGCAGAGTTGATGAATCCACTCAGCACTATTAAAATAATAGCACTCCGCGCATAGTCTATGCTGGGCATCACCGGTTTTCGCTTCAAAAACTGCATCATAAGCATGAACCAGCAAATCAAGGACGCTGCGTGCCGAGCGAGACGCTGCGCAGCGAGCCCGCAGGCTGCTGCAGCGCAGACACGCCGCCGAATTGTTTGTGTGCCGCAAGCAATTCATCCAAGCGCGGATCGCGAATCATGGTGACTTCTTGGCCGGCCATTTGACCACCAACAGCAATCAACGGGGATCTTGTTGCGCTTTGCGAAGGCAAAGCTGAGTTACTTGCCAGCACGCCGCCTTGAGGTGAAAGTGCTTTGTCTCCAGCAGCGCCGATCAAGCCCCACACCAAGGAGCCCACAGCTGCGAACACCGCGAAACCAGCCAGCATTTTCCAGCGGAAAATGCCATCGTTACTAGCCACTTTCTGGGATGCCTGAAACACTTGGGCATCGACAGGTTTTTCAACAAGCACGGCTGCAGTTGTTGTGATGCCACTGTGCTGCTCGCGTAGGACACTGCCAATCGCGCTCATGCTGCGCCATTGCAGCATCAAGCTCTCATCGGCCAGAGAAGTACGCACCAACGCAGCCGCTTGAGCACCAGAAAGCTCACCGTCGTGCAAGGCAGACAGTTGCTCTTGTGCAGAGAAATTTTCAGATTCAACGTAATTCATGATCTTGATCCCAACAAACTTTACATCGCTAAACTCTTCGCCATTCGCCACACCATTGCCCACAGCATCCACAATCACCATCTTTTCCCCGTTTGCCGCTCGAGCATCGGCTTGATTCGGGCAGAAATGGCTTCTCTGGCGCGGAAAATCCGCGAACGCACCGTACCAATCGGGCAATCCATCGCCTCACTGATGTCTTCGTAGGTGAGGCCTTCCATCTCTCTGAGTACCAAAGCGCGGCGCAGTTCCTCAGGAAGTGCCTCTAAAGCCTCATTGACAGCAGCCGCGATCTCTTGCGCGGCATAAGCGGCCTCGGGCGTTTCAGCCTCACCGCCGCCATTCATGAGCGCCTCATGCATCGGATTGTCTTCGTCATCACCCCCCCCGCCGAGGGATGATTCGCTGATCACTGGGTTTTTGCGCGTGGCCACCAAATGTTTTTTGGCGGTGTTGATGGCAATGCGATAAAGCCAGGTGTAGAACTGAGAATCACCACGAAAACCAGCGAGAGCCCGCCAAGCCTTCAAAAAGCTTTCCTGCACCACATCTTGCATCGCGCCCTCATCGCGCACCATGCGCGAGATCATGCGCTCTAGCTTTTTGCGGTATTTGATGAAAAGCAGCTCAAAAGCGCGCTCCCCTTCACGCCCACCGCTCTTGGCGATTTCGACCAAAGCCTGATCGGGATCGGGCTGGGGAGGCGGGCTTGCTGCCACTTGTCTCACAGCTTCCATCTCAGCGGGCTGCCAAGGCTTCATCAGCGCGCTCCACCGGCGAATAGATGGCACGGCGAACAGAGCTCCACGCCCCAGAGAGCGCCGAGGTTGCTGCGTGATCGATGTGCCTCGCTTCGAGATGGAACCACTGTTGTGTTGTTTGAAAAAATTTATCGGGCGCTGCGTGAGCTGTGAAGCTCACCAACATGTAACTTTGTAGATCAAGATGAAGGCTCAAAGTTCCCGCAAGCTCGAGGTCTTCATGCAGCCAATGCCACTGCCCTTGGGCATACCGCAAGCTGCCGCGCGGGCGCGCAAAAGCATCGCACAGCAGCCAGAGGCTCGTGATGCCAGTGAGCACTAGAAATAGGCTGTTTTGAAGAGAAAAAGGGCTGTTAGCCGGCATAAATACAGCGCCAGCTGCTATCAAGACAATAGTAATCACCAAGGCAAATGCACGATACGCCCTGCTCGTGAGCGGTGTGAACGTGATGGCGGGTGGGTAGCGCATGTTCGGGTGTCAGCGCAGCTTCAAAAAGACAATGTGGCTCAATCAAACGCGCTTGAAAACCAGCGCGCCATTCGTGCCGCCAAAGCCGAAATTGTTTTTCAGCGC
>JANMFP010000101.1:0-1757 GCA_031378135.1 Variovorax sp.
ATCACGAGCGCGAGGCCCAAAATGGAGCAGGCAATCAAAGGCCAAATCGGCCAGCCAGCGGCTTGTATGATCGAAAGCACTACTGTTCTCCTTAAATATTTGCTCCATTATGCGCGATGATGCTATCGTTTTTGAAGCCCCTGGCCATGCGGGATCAACTCGTGTGTGGCAGGTGGGCGCGCTGGTAGCCGCCATTGCCGATGCATTGCAGGCGCGTTTCAATCCCGTGACCGTGCAAGGCGAGATCACCGGTTTTTCTCGGGCGGCCAGTGGCCACACCTATTTTTCGCTCAAAGATGCCAGCGGCCAGATCCGCTGCGCGATGTTTCGCCGTGCGGCGCAAATGCTCGATTTTTCGCCGAAAGAGGGCGATTTGGTGCAGGTGCGCGGGCGTGTGGCTGTGTATGAGCCGCGCGGGGATTTGCAGCTGATTGTGGAAAGCTTGGAGCGAGCCGGGCAGGGCGCGTTATTTGAGCAATTCTTGAAGCTCAAGGCCAAGCTGGAATCAGAAGGCTTGTTTGATGCGGCAGGCAAGCGAGACATTCCACTCGCCCCGCGCGGCATTGGTTTGGTCACTTCGCTGGGCGCAGCGGCTTTGCATGATGTGAGCACAGCCTTGCAAAGGCGCGTGCCGCACATCCCTGTGTGGCTCGCGCCAGCCAGTGTGCAGGGCGCGAGCGCTCCTGCTGAGCTGATCGAGGCGCTATCAAAACTGTATCACTACGCGCAGGATTCACGCCGCCTACCTGCCGATTCTGATGCTAAAACACCATGTATCGATGTGATTCTGATTGTGCGCGGCGGTGGCAGCATCGAAGATTTATGGGCTTTCAATGATGAGCAATTGATTCGCACTCTGGCCAAAAGCCCTGTGCCCGTGATCAGCGGCGTAGGCCATGAGACAGACTTTACTTTGTGCGATTTTGTGTCTGATCTGCGCGCGCCCACGCCCACCGCCGCAGCCGAGCTTTGCGCTACGGAGCGCGCCACGTGGCTTGGCGCGGCCAGCCTGATGCAAGAGCGTTTGCAAGATGCCGCGCAAGACGCACTTGATGCGCAATACCAGCGCCTCGACAGCGCCACCCAGCGCCTAGCCCGCCCATCGGACGCCCTCACTCAGCAGCGCCTACGGCTCCAGCAGCTGGCGATGCAACTCAAAAATCAACCGCTCTCAAAATGTGAGCACTCCGCGCACAATATTCGCCGGCTAGAGGCCGATTTTCATCAAAAAATGCAACAAAAAATGAGCCAACAGCAGCAGCGCCTGCAACTCGCCTTTCACGGCCTAGAGATGCTCAGCGCCCAGCGCACTTTGGAGCGCGGCTATGCCGTGCTGCGCAAGCCACAAGGCGAGGTGATTCGCAGCACGAAACAGGCGCAAACGGGTGAGCTGGTGGAAGCCATGCTGGCCGATGGTGCGATAGAACTGTTGGTGAAATAGAAAAGAGGCATCACGCAAGGGCTTTGCCCCCTCTTGAAAAACCCACCATCCAAGCTATCTACAATCAAGCCTTACGCCACTTTTAGCCCATTCAACAACTCTCAAGGAAGCCATCATGGAACACACGCTACCCACACTCCCCTACGCCATCGACGCACTCGCCCCGCATTACAGCAAAGAAGCTTTTGAATACCACCATGGCAAACATCACAACGCCTACGTTGTGAATTTGAACAACCTGCAAAAAGGCACAGAGTTCGAGAGCAAAAGCCTAGAAGACATCATCAAAAGCAGCTCCGGCGGCATCTACAACAAC
>JANMFP010000140.1:0-6816 GCA_031378135.1 Variovorax sp.
CACTCAAGGCGTTGCCCGCTTGTCGGTCAACCGTACCAACTTGCACATTTATGCACAAGTGATCTCCGGCGACGGCAGCAAAGTGTTGGCATCCGCCTCCACTGCAGAAGCCGATGTGACCAAAGCGCTCGGCGGCAAAGGCAGCAATGCTGCAGCAGCTACCGCAGTAGGCAAGCGTATTGCTGAAAAAGCAAAAGCTGCTGGTGTAGAGAAAGTAGCGTTTGATCGCGCTGGTTTCGCCTACCACGGCCGAGTCAAGGCCTTGGCTGAAGCTGCCCGCGAAGCCGGTTTGCAGTTCTAAGCCCCGGACCTAGAACACAAGTTATAGCGAGAAATTTATGGCTAAATTACAAGCAAACGCTCCAGCAGCCGGCCCAGAAGATGGCATGCGAGAGAAAATGATCGCGGTTAATCGCGTGACCAAAGTGGTGAAGGGCGGCCGTATTCTCGGTTTCGCAGCGCTCACAGTGGTTGGCGATGGCGATGGCAAAGTGGGTATGGGCAAAGGCAAATCCAAAGAAGTGCCTGTGGCTGTGCAAAAGGCAATGGAGCAAGCGCGTCGCGGTATGCTCAAGTGCAACCTAAAAAACGGAACCATTCACCACCGCGTGTATGGTTCACACGGCGCCTCAAACGTCATGATGTCTCCAGCACCCAAGGGAACTGGCATCATTGCTGGTGGCCCAATGCGCGCTGTGTTTGAGGTGATGGGTATTACAGATATCGTGGCAAAAAGCCATGGTTCAACCAACCCATACAACCTTGTTCGCGCAACATTGGATGCTCTGGATAAATCCACCACTGCTGGCAATGTCGCTGCAAAACGTGGCATGAGCGTTGAAGCCTTGTTTGCTTGATCGGAACTGATATGACAACGCAAGCTAAAGTCAAAGTGCAACTCGTTCGCAGCCCGATTGGCTGCAAAGAATCCCATCGCGCTACTGTGCGTGGTTTGGGTTTGCGCAAAATGAATTCTGTTTCTGAAATTGAAGACACGCCAGCAACACGCGGCATGATCAACAAGATCGCTTATTTGGTCAAGGTGCTCTGATGCAACTCAATACCATCTCTCCTGCAGACGGCTCGAAAAAAGCACGTCGTCGCGTTGGTCGCGGCATTGGCTCTGGTCTGGGTAAAACCGCTGGCCGGGGTCATAAAGGTCAGAAATCCCGTTCTGGCGGTTACCACAAGGTCGGCTTTGAAGGTGGTCAAATGCCTTTGCAGCGTCGCTTACCCAAGCGTGGTTTTAAATCACACAAGCTGGCGTTTAATGCCGAGATCACACTCACTACGCTCGAGAAATTGGGCGCTGCAAGTGTTGATATGTTGACTTTAAAGCAAGCCGGTTTGGTCGGTGAAATGATCAAAGTAGTTAAGGTTGTGAAGTCTGGCTCGCTCACCAAAGCTGTCAAGTTGACTGGCATTGGTGCGACAGCTGGCGCTAAAGTGGCTATAGAAGCTGCTGGCGGCACATTGGCTTAATACGAACTCGAGAGTACACGTTTAGTGGCAACCAATCCTTCAGCAGTCGCAAAACAAGGCAAGTTCGGAGACCTGCGTCGCCGACTCGTGTTTCTTTTGCTCGCACTGGTTGTGTACCGGCTTGGTGCACACATTCCTGTGCCTGGGATTGATCCGAATCAACTCAAGTCTTTGTTTCAAGGGCAGCAGGGCGGCATTCTTAGTTTATTCAACATGTTTTCTGGTGGAGCCTTGTCGCGCTTCACAGTTTTCGCTCTGGGCATCATGCCCTACATCTCTGCTTCGATCATCATGCAACTGCTGTCTTATGTGGTTCCCACATTTGAGCAAATGAAAAAAGAAGGCGAGGCAGGTCGTCGCAAAATCACGCAGTACACACGATACGGTACGCTTGGTTTGGCCATCTTTCAATCGCTCGGCATCGCCATGGCACTTGAAGGTTCTGCCGGATTGGTGCTGCAGCCCGGTTTTGGTTTTCGCATGGCGACCGTAGTGAGTTTGACCGCGGGCACAATGTTTCTTATGTGGCTCGGAGAGCAAATTACAGAGCGCGGTTTAGGAAACGGCATTTCGATCTTGATTTTCGCTGGTATCGCAGCTGGCTTGCCGGGTGCGATCGGTGGTTTACTTGAGTTGGTTCGCACAGGTGCGATGAGCATCATTGCGGCAATCATCATCGTTGCTTTGGTCGTGCTCGTGACCTACTTTGTAGTGTTTGTTGAGCGTGGTCAACGTAAGATTCTGGTTAACTATGCTCGTCGCCAAGTTGGTAACAAAGTCTACGGTGGCCAGTCATCGCATTTACCTCTCAAGCTGAATATGGCTGGCGTGATCCCCCCAATTTTTGCCTCGTCGATTATTTTGTTGCCTGCTACTGTGGTGAGCTGGTTCAGTACAGGTGATTCCATGCGTTGGTTGAAAGACATCTCTGGCATGCTGACTCCTGGCCAGCCGATCTACATCATGTTTTATGCAGCTGCGATTATTTTCTTCTGCTTCTTTTACACAGCGCTTGTTTTTAACAGCCGTGAGACAGCGGATAATTTGAAGAAAAGCGGCGCATTCATTCCAGGTATCCGCCCAGGCGACCAAACTGCTCGCTACATTGACAAGATTTTGCTTCGTTTGACTGCTGTTGGCGCAGCGTATATTGCAGCAGTTTGCTTGTTACCAGAATTCTTGATTTTGAAATACAACGTTCCGTTCTACTTTGGTGGCACGTCTTTGTTGATCATCGTGGTTGTGACCATGGACTTTATGTCCCAAGTTCAAAACTACATGATGAGCCAGCAGTACGAATCACTACTCAAGAAAGCCAGCTTCAAAACCTCTTGATTGAGAACTTTTGAATGGCCAAGGATGAAGTAATTCAAATGGTCGGTGTCATTGTGGAAAATCTCCCCAATGCCGCCTTCCGAGTGAAGTTAGAAAATGGGCACACTATGCTTGGGTCTCTTTCAGGCAAGATGCGGATACATTACATTCGAATCTTGCCCGGTGACAAAGTCACCGTGGAATTGGCGCCAAATGATTTATCGCGGGCACGAATCATTTTTCGTGTTTAGTAAAGTTTGTTGAATCGTTTTTAGGAGAATGACATGAAAGTTTCGGCTTCAGTCAAGAAAATTTGCCGCAATTGCAAAGTCATCCGCCGCAAGGGCGTGGTTCGTGTGATCTGTACAGATCCACGCCACAAACAGCGCCAAGGTTGATTTCATTCAAGAATTGAAAGTTTAGAGGACGGCTATGGCACGTATCGCTGGTATCAATATTCCACCGCACCAACACGCTGAGATTGGCTTAACAGCTATTTTCGGTATCGGTCGCACCACCGCTCGCAAAATTTGTGAGGTCACAGGCATTGCCAACACGAAGAAAGTCAAAGACTTTACCGACGGCGACCTGGAAAAAATTCGTGATGCCATCGCCGGCATGACCATTGAAGGTGATTTGCGCCGTGAAACAACGATGAACATCAAGCGTTTGATGGATATCGGCTGCTACCGTGGTTTCCGTCATCGCCGTGGTTTGCCGGTACGTGGTCAGCGCACCCGCACCAATGCACGGACCCGCAAAGGCCCGCGTCGTGCAGCGCAGTCCTTGAAAAAATAAAGTCTGTTAAGAGAGTAACACCATGGCTAAACAGCAAGCATCCGCAGCAGCTTCCACACGTGTGCGCAAAAAAGTCCGCAAGAACATTGCTGACGGTATCGCACACGTCCACGCATCTTTTAACAACACGATCATCACGATTACCGATCGTCAAGGCAATGCTTTGTCATGGGCATCTAGTGGTGGCCAAGGCTTCAAAGGTTCGCGTAAATCAACGCCTTTCGCTGCACAGGTGGCTTCTGAGCAAGCTGGCCGCGCCGCAATGGAGCAAGGCATCAAGAATCTTGATGTTGAAATCAAAGGCCCGGGCCCAGGTCGTGAGTCTTCAGTTCGCGCATTGGGCGCTCTCGGTATTCGAATCAGCTCCATTCGTGATGTGACGCCAGTGCCTCATAACGGCTGCCGCCCACAAAAGCGTCGTCGTATCTAAATATTCCCTGATCTGAGCCGCGTTTCATGCTGAAAAGCATGACCGCGGCTTTGGTTATAATCATGGGTTACGCCGCGATTTCGGTGTGATTCATAAGCCCACCGCCAATATCGTATCAAGCATCGCTTAAACAGTATTGGCTCCCGCAACAAGCCTTGCGGTAGTTAACACAAAGGAAATTCCAAGTGGCACGTCTACTCGGCCCCAAGGCCAAACTCTCTCGCCGTGAAGGCACTGATCTTTTTCTCAAGAGCGCACGCCGCGCGATTGCAGACAAATCAAAATTTGATACCAAGCCTGGCCAGCACGGCCGTACCAGCGGTCAGCGTACCTCTGACTTCGGCTTGCAGCTCCGTGAAAAACAAAAAGTCAAGCGTATGTATGGCGTGTTAGAGCGTCAGTTCCGCCGTTATTTTGAAGAAGCTGACCGCCGCCGTGGCAACACAGGCGCCAACTTGCTCTTCATCCTTGAATCCCGCCTCGATAACGTTGTTTATCGCATGGGTTTTGCATCAACTCGAGCTGAAGCGCGTCAGTTGGTCTCTCACAAAGCCATGATGGTCAACGGCAAGTCTGTCAACATCCCATCGATGTTGATTAAGGCGGGTGACGTGATCTCTGTGCGCGACAAAAGCAAAAAGCAAGTTCGTATCGCTGAAGCATTGCAGTTGGCAGGCCAGATTGGTTTTCCAGCTTGGGTTGACGTCAGTGCCGACAAAACAGAAGGCACCTTCAAGAAATCTCCAGACCGCGATGAATTCGCATCCGACATCAACGAATCGTTGATCGTCGAATTGTATTCACGTTAATTTTTGAAGGCGAGATACGAAAGCATCTCGCCTCCAGCCCCTTTGTAACGGCGTGCATTTGATTGAACGCCCACAAAGGATTTCCAGCCTTATCGGTGTAATGAGCCGAGGGCATTCATAAGGAAGACTGCATGCAAACCAATCTGCTCAAACCTAAGACGATTCAAGTCGAACAGCTCGGCGGCAACAAAGCCAAAGTCACACTCGAGCCTTTTGAGCGTGGCTACGGTCACACGCTGGGCAATGCCCTGCGTCGCGTTTTGCTCTCATCTATGGTGGGCTATGCCCCCACGGAAGTCACCATTGCTGGCGTGCTCCACGAGTTCTCCACCATCGATGGTGTGCAAGAAGATGCTGTGAACATCATGCTCAATTTGAAGGGCGTGGTCTTCAAGCTGCATAACCGTGATGAAGTCACTCTTTCTTTGCGTAAAGACGGCGAAGGCGTGGTAACCGCCGGCGATATCCAAACGCCGCATGATGTTGAAATCATCAATCCTGATCATGCGATCGCGCATCTGTCGCAAGGTGGCAAACTTGATATTCAGATCAAGGTTGAAAAAGGCCGCGGCTATGTGCCGGGCAATGTGCGTCGTTATGGTGACGAGCCGAGCAAATCAATTGGTCGTATCGTGCTCGATGCATCTTTTGCACCGATCAAGCGCGTGAGCTACGCTGTGGAGAACGCGCGCGTAGAGCAGCGTACTGATCTCGACAAGCTCGTGATGGAAATCGAAACCAATGGTGCAGTCACTGCTGAAGATGCTGTGCGCGCAGCAGCGAAGATTTTGGTTGAGCAGTTGGCTGTATTTGCACAACTCGAAGGCAGCGAACTTGCCGCATTTGATGCTCCTGCCCAGCGCAGTACGCAGCAATTCGATCCTATTTTGCTCCGCCCTGTAGATGAGCTTGAGCTCACTGTGCGCTCCGCCAACTGCCTCAAAGCAGAAAACATTTACTACATCGGTGATCTGATTCAGCGCACCGAGAATGAGTTGCTTAAGACCCCGAATTTGGGTCGTAAGTCGCTCAACGAAATCAAGGAAGTCTTGGCCTCTCGCGGTCTGACCCTCGGTATGCGTTTGGAAAACTGGCCACCAGCTGGTTTGGACAAGCGTTAATTTAAAAGCAAAGTGCACCAGCGCGTACCTGATACGGCGCGCTGTTTAAACAATTGAAAGGAAAGCACCATGCGTCACGGAAACGGACTTCGTAAACTTAATCGCACCAGCGCACATCGCCAAGCGATGCTGCGCAACATGATGAATTCGCTGATTCAGCATGAGGCCATCAAAACCACCTTGCCGAAAGCCAAAGAGCTACGCCGTGTGGTTGAGCCAATGATCACTTTGGCGAAAGTCAAAAGCGTTGCCAATATGCGCCTCGCATTTGCACGCTTGCGTGATCGCGATAGCGTGACCAAGTTATTCGCTGATTTGGGCCCACGTTTTGCAGCGCGTCCAGGTGGCTACACACGCATCCTGAAAATGGGTTTCCGTGTGGGCGACAATGCGCCGATGGCCTTTGTAGAGCTCGTTGATCGCGCTGACACAACGGCCGAAGTACCGACGGCAGAATAAGCTGAAGAGATAAACTTTTCTTTTGCCGCGTTGCAGCATTAATGCAAGCAACACGGTAAAATACAATAATGACGCGGAGTGGAGCAGCTCGGTAGCTCGTTGGGCTCATAACCCAAAGGTCGTTGGTTCAAATCCAGCCTCCGCAACCAACTTAACGCCAGCTTTTTAGCTGGCGTTTTTCTTTTGGTGGTGACATCTGCGCCGTTGCCGCTGAGCGTAGGAAATCATCCCCAAGGTACGAGAGATATAGACTCACAGCTGCCAAAAGTAGTTGGGTTGCGGATAATCAGCGTATGGGAAAAAGCAAACTTCAATCCGTCACCGTGGGTGGCAATGCCGATGAGATCGAGGCGCAGTTCTACGACGCGCTGCGTGAGGGCGATATTGACAAGCTCATGCGCTG
>JANMFP010000203.1:0-1582 GCA_031378135.1 Variovorax sp.
TGAATGGCCTTGCTCAGACGGGCGATGAAGTGCCCCCCGAGGCAAATGTGTTGGAGACAAAGCGAGTGTTGGAACTGGAATATCTCTCATGCTTTTTCCTTCGTGGTTTGTAGATGTTTTGAGTTCAATGGCTGCGGATCAAAGTAAACAGGCTCCAAAAGGAGCCTGTTGAGTGAGGTGGAGATTTACGAGCCGATCAAGCCGCCATCATTTTTTCTGATGGCAACAGTTGCTGAGCGTGGTCGCGCATCTGCGCCTCCCGCGCCATAGCCCACATTGCCTGGCCAGTGGCTGAGATACTTGCTAGGCGTGCCAATATCGGCTTTGGCAATGGCTTCGCCCGGGTGCTGAATATTGACAAATATGGTTTTGCCATCAGGCGTTTCTGCGCAGCCCGTGATCTCGCAATCAACCGGGCCTACCAAGAAACGTCGAAGGTTGTCGCTGGTGGGTCTGGCACCAGCCGGGGTGTCGATATTGAGGTTGGTCGTGTCGGCTTTTTTGTTGGCAACCGTGATTCTTGCGCCATCGCCGACTGCACCAGGCTTGCCCAGCAACATCATGCAGTTGGTCACATCGGTGTAAGAGCCATCGTCGGTTTGGATGAAGAGCAAACCGGTGGTGGGGCTGAACCACAAGCCATCTGGGCTGGAGAAATCTTGATCATTCGTGAGGCTGTGCAGGTTCACATTCGATGCGGCCGATGCCTCAGCGCCAAAGAGATAAATGTCCCAAGTAAAGCTGGTGGCCGTCGCGTTGCCGCCTTGCTCGCGCATGCGAATGATGTGGCCATTCACGTTGCCGGGTGAGCCCGCTGCGCCGCCATTGAACGAATCGCTGTAGGCGCGTGGGTTAGCTGCATCCAAAGGCAGTTGTGTGCCAGTGGGCTCAACCTTGCGATTGCTGTTGTTGGTGAGCGTGTAGTAGATTTCTCCAGTGACAGGATGCACAGCGCACCATTCGGGGCGATCCATTTTGGTGGCGCCCACTGCATCGGCAGCCAAGCGTGCATTGACAAGAATATCGGCTTGATCTGCAAATTTGTAAGTGCCAAAGCCAGTGATTGCAGCATTGCTCATCGCCAATTCAATCCACTGGCCGCTGCCATCGGCGTTGTACTTGGCTACGTATAGCTTGCCTGCATCCAAGTATTTGTCGCCTGTCGCCATGCGGTTTGCTGCACTGGCATCCGCTGCTGCCCAGTTGGCCGTGCTCACGAATTTGTAGACATATTCGCCGCGCGAATCATCACCCATGTAAACGGCCAGTGGCGCGCCTTCTTTGGGGATGGAAAAACTTGCGCTCTCGTGGGCGAAGCGGCCAAGGGCTGTGCGCTTCTTGACCGTCGATGTCGCTGAATAGGGATCGACCTCGACCATGTAGCCATAGGTGTTGAGCTCGTTGCGATAGTCGTCCGTGCCATCCGTGCTTGTACCGGTTTGTGCAATGTTGAAGCGGCGGTATTTATCGTCTGTTCCTGCGGTTTCCCAGCCGTGGCGGCTGCCAGAGCCCGCATTGCGGCCATAGCGGCGCAGGCTGACCACACTGTTGGCAGTGGGGCCACCGCGAGCCGTATCGTCTG
>JANMFP010000249.1:0-10036 GCA_031378135.1 Variovorax sp.
TCACCAATTGCTCCATCGTTACGCTCGGGCAAAGCGCGTAATTGGGCACGACGACGCAAGCGCCTTCGCCGGTAAAAGCTGGTGCAACAAAGCTGTGATCGGCTTTATCCAAACTGCGCCAATAGCCGCCGTGGATGAAGACGACGACCGGTGCATTCTTGCCCTGCGGGTGAAAAATATCGAGCTTCTCAGAAGGCGCGTTGCCATAAGCAATATCCAAATGGCAGGGTGCAGATTGGCGCACTTGCGCTGAATCGGCCTGCCATTGATGCACATGCGTCATGAAGTGCGGCACGCGCAGGCGGTTGTTGTATTGCTGATCCAGATAGGCAGGATCAGCGTTGAACTTGATATTTTGTGCCATGTTGTTCCTTGAGTTGCCAGTGTGCCCCAGCTGCACACATCACGCATGGGAGTTTTGCACAAACTCCCATACTTTTGAAATGACCACCGAGCCTTCGCCTACTGCCGAGGCCACACGCTTGACCGAGCCCGCGCGCACATCGCCGACCGCAAAAATTCCCGGTACCGAGGTGCTGTAAGGCGAATCTGCCCCAGCATCAGCGCCTGTTTTGACAAAGCCTCGCTCATCCAACTGCACCAAGCCGCTGAGCCAAGCGGTATTGGGCTGCGCGCCCACCATGAGGAACAGGCCTGAGCAGTTGATCTTGGCCTTGATGTTGTTTGTCTGGGTATCGTGGATCGTTACGGCTTGCAAGCGATCTTGGCCATGCAGCTCTTGGACGGCGGTATTGAGATGAATCGTGATTTTTGGATCGGTCTGCAAGCGATTGAGCAAATAGTCTGACATCGAAGAGGCCAGCGAACTGCCCCGAACGAGCACATGCACATGCTGGGCAAAGCGGCTTAAAAACATGGCCGCTTGCCCCGCAGAATTGCCGCCGCCCACCACGATTGCCGCTGAGCTGCGGCACACGCGCGCCTCCATATCCGTGGCGGCATAGTAAATGCCCGCACCTTCAAACTCTTCGAGGCGCGCAAGCGGCAGGCGCTGGTATTGCACACCGGTGGCCACGACGATGGATTTAGCGCAGATCTCGCGGTGCAGGCTCGTGCGGTTTGGATGACTGCTTGGGTGACTGCCAATCTGCGCACAAAATAAACCATCCGCGCGGCGCTCTAGCTGGGTGATGCGATGAGGCATGGCAAAGCGCGTACCAAACTTCATGGCCTGCATCTCGCCGCGCCAGAGCAAATCTGCGCCTGAAATCCCCGTGGGAAAACCCATGTAATTCTCAATGCGGCTAGATGTACCGGCTTGCCCGCCAATGGCCACATCTTCGATCACGAGCGCGCTCAAGCCTTCAGCGCCGGCATACACGGCAGCTGCCACGCCCGCGGGCCCGCCGCCCACAATCAGCACATCCATCACCTCTTGGAAATCAATCTCCAAGCTCATGCCCAGCAGCTCTGCCACCTTTTGTGGGCTGGGCTCGGTGATCACCGTGTCGCGGCCAAACACCACGGTCGGCTGATCGTGCTGCACACCGCACAACTGCGCTATCTCCAGCGCCAAAGGCGAGCCGAGCTCAATCGATTGAAATGCCACGCGATTGCGGCTTGCAAATTCTGCGATGCGGCGAATGTCTTTGCTCTGCTCCATGCCAATGAGCTGCAAGCTGCTCACGTTTTCTTCCAGCTGATGCCGCCTGCGCGCAGCAAACACGCCGATGATCAAATCCGACATTTCAGGCACGCTGGCCATCAACGCCAGCATCGCTACGCGCGGCACTTCAATCGTTCGGGTCGGCTGGGCGGCGCGCATCGCCAGCGAATAGCTGCCGCCATTCAAAAACGCCACCTCCCCTACGAATTGGCTAGGCCCCAGCGCTTGTGCAAAATTGCGTAGCCCCGTGCGCGGGTTGACCACCTCGATTTCGCCTTCTTCAATGTAGATAAAGCGATCCATGGCCTGGCCAGCTTGGGCGACGATCTGCTGCGCCGCATAGTGCGCCTCAACGCCAATTTTGCGCAGCGCCTGCACATGCTCAGGCAACAGAGGCGTGCGCTTGGTTTGCTGAAGGTCGAAGGCGATGGTTTCCATAATTCTTCACATGATGTGATCAGACAACTATACAAGAGGCCGCGCCAGACAAACATGCCTCGCAACCCGATCACATCGGTAAGAGTGCGCGAGATGTCAGCAAAGGGCAAGCTCTCATATGGGATGATGTTGATACATTGTGATCGCTCACACAACTTAAAGCATGACAGAAAAGATGCCCGGCAAAGCACGACGAGAAATGAATTTTGCTGGATTTAATGGCATTTCAGCCATTTCGCCGGCGTATTTAGTGAGTGGAATGCTATTGAATCAGGAGTGATGGTGAAAATTGCCTTTCTTGGCATTGGCCTCATGGGGCTGCCTATGGCGCGACGTTTGTGCGAAGCGGGGTTTGAGACGCATGTGTGGAATCGCACGATGGCGAAAGCTCAGCCACTGGTCGCGCATGGCGCTAGGGTGCATTCGCAAGCAGCCCTTGCCGTGGCGGGCGCACAGGTGGTGGTGAGCATGCTGGAGCATGGGCAAGTCACAGAAAGCGTGCTGTTTGAGAGTGGTGCCAGGCATGGGAGCACACAAAGCGTTGCGCACTCGATGCAAAAGGGCGCGCTGCTGATTGATATGAGCTCATCCAAGCCGCGCGAGGCGCGCGATCATGCTGCACGCCTGACCGCGCTGGGCTTGCATCACATCGATTGCCCTGTCTCTGGCGGCACGGTGGGCGCGGATGCAGGCACGCTGGTGATGATGGCTGGCGGCAGCGCGGAAGATTTTGAGCGTGCGCGACCGGTGCTAGAAGTATTTGGCCGCGCCACGCATGTCGGCCCGCATGGCGCAGGGCAGCTCACGAAGCTGGCTAACCAAATGATTGTAGGCGGCACGATTGGCGTGGTGGCTGAAGCTTTGCTGCTCGCTGCGCGTGGTGGGGCGGATATGAGTAAAGTGCGCGAAGCCATGATGGGTGGCTTTGCGGACAGCCGGATTTTGCAGCTGCACGGCGAGCGCATGGCGAAACGCGATTTCGCGCCGCGTGGGCGTTTGGGTGTGCAACTCAAAGACATGCGCAATGCGGTGGATTGCGCGCAAGAGACGGGCATGGACGCGCCGATTGTGAGCTTCTTTGAGCAGCTCTATTCAATGGCAGACAGCCACGGCTTGGGCGAGCTCGATCACAGTGGCTTGTTTGTGGAGCTGGCTTCACGCAACGGGATGAATTGAGACGAGGGACAGGTAGAGAATTGCTACTAAAAGCATAGCTATCTACTCAATAAATACGCCGGCTAGTTGCCAATTTATCTGTTAAAAACGTATAAAAAAAGCCCGTGTCTCGCGACACGGGCTTTTGCATTTGAGGGAAGTGTGAGGTTTTAAGCTGTTTCGCCGTAAACCGTCACGCCAACTTCCACTACCACATCGGTGTGCAAAGCCACAGAGACTTTGCTGTCGCCAGCGATCTTGATGGGGCCGAGCGGCATGCGAACTTGGCTCTTGTGGACTGCGAAGCCCATTTTGGTCAGCTCTTCGGCAATGTCGAAGTTCGTCACAGAGCCAAACAAACGGCCATCAACACCTGCTTTTTGCGTGATCTTAACGGTTGCGCCTTCGAGCTTTGCGCCAACAGCTTGCGATTCAGCGAGCTTGGCTGCTGCTGCTTTTTCCAGATCGGCGCGCTTGGCTTCGAATTCTGCTTTGGCAGTGGCAGTCGCGCGGCGGGCGCGGCCTTCTGGGATCAGAAAGTTGCGAGCGTAGCCGTCTTTCACTTTGACGATATCGCCCAAGTTGCCCAGATTGATAACTTTATCGAGAAGAATGATTTGCATGAGTATCTCCTAGGGGCTTAGACGCGGTGTTGGTCGCTGTAAGGCGCCATGGCCAAGAAGCGAGCGCGCTTGATGGCGGTGGTGAGTTGGCGCTGGAAAATCGCGCGCGTGCCGGTGAGGCGCGCTGGCGTGATTTTGCCGTTTTCGCCGATGAAATCGCGCAAGACGTCGATGTCTTTGTAGTCGATCTCAATCACACCGGTCACGGTGAAGCGGCAAAAGCGCTTGCGTTTGAAAAGTTGGTTTTGTGCGGGGCGCTTTTTGTTTTTGTCAAAAGCGGGTTTTTTACCGAATGCGGGCATGGTGATGTCCTTGAAAATTTAAATGAATTCAATGTCTGTGATGTGAAGCACAGCGCCTTTGCCATTTTTGGTGGAGGCTAAAAAACCTTTGAATTTGGCGACTTTGCCGATGGCGGTTTTGGCCAGCGTTTCTGCAGTGGTGCCAAGCGCTAAGGCTCGCAAATTCAATTTCACTGTTCTGCTTTGCCCGGCTTCGATCTGCTGCGACTCGTGTTCGAGTTGGAGATCTAGCGCTGGGATGCCTGCTGGGGTAAAGCGTTGGGTAGAAATTTCTACGACGCTGGCAGTCAACACAAATGCGTTCAAGTGGTGTTCTGGTCTAGCCTGCCACTCAATCAGTTGGCAGCGGCGTATTGCTCTTGCTGGGCTTTGCGGGCTTCCTCGCGCTCGACTTGCTTCATCATGGAAGATGGTGCAGTGTCGGCTTGTTTCTTGAGCACGGTGAGGTGGCGCAGCACGGCATCGTTGAATTTGAAGGCATGCTCCAATTCAGCCATCACAGCTTGATCCGCTTCGATGTTCACGCACAGGTAATGCGCTTTGGAAAGCTTGTTGATTTGGTAGGCCAATTGGCGACGGCCCCAATCTTCCACGCGGTGGATTTTTCCGCCGCCGGTGGTGACCATGCCTTTGTAACGCTCCAACATCGCTGGAACTTGCTCGCTTTGATCCGGGTGGATCAGCAAGACGATTTCATAGTGACGCATAAACACTCCTTGAGGATGTTTGATCTCTCGCGAGACCGAAAAAGCTGCCCAGCGCGTCAAGAGCCAGTGCAGCAAGGTTAGCCCTATATTATAGCCCGGGAAGCGGGTCTCGGGAAGGGCGATTCAATCGGTGTGCTGAAGGTCAGTCCAACGTGAAGGGTCGTTCAGAAACCAATGCTGCGCACCATTTTGCGCTGCTCGTGGGGAATGGTCTCGGCAGCTGTAATCAGCCAGCCCAACTGGTCGCTCGCGTCTTCGCCCGACAGCAGCGATTCGGCAGTTGGCATCAACGCGCAGCAGATTGAGAGCCGCAGGCTTGCTCCGACCGGCAAGATTTCCGTGGGCGCATGGGCACTGGCAGACAAGCTGGCGGCGAGTTTGGTGAGTTGCCCGGCCTGGCAAGCGCCTTCAACGAGGATGGCGAAATTGGTCTCATCTAGACGGCAGATACCATCGACGTCGCGCAATTGCTGCTGCAGTCGCGTGCTGGTGATGATCAAAGCGCGATCAGCCATTTCTCGGCCATGCTCTTTGACGAACCAAGCATGATTCGACAGCTCCACCACAATCAAACCGTAGGCATGCTTAAAGCGCTCCGCGCGGAGGATACTGCCTTGCATTTGCTCTAAGAATTTGCTTAAATTTGGCAGACCCGTTAGCGCATCTTTGGTCGGCAAACCAGCCGCCCGTGCCATGCTTTCACGGCGAAGATGACTTCGCGCGAGCAGGGCATAGATCAGCATAGGTAGCGCTATCGCCGTGGCGATGTGTACGGCAGAAAGGGTCAAGAAGCTGTTGGGGATGACGCCAAAATTGCGTAAAACGACGGGCAATGCAGAAAGCGCCACCGGCACAAAGCTCACAGTGACCCAGCGCGTGATAGCTTCGCCTCGTTGCCAAGCAGCCGCAATCACCGAACACACCAGCACCACTGAGGTCAACACACCCAAATTAAAAATGATGTAAGAGAACACCGTTGGGTAAAACGCCTCGACAGCAGCGCAAAAAAACATGAGAACGGCTTGTGCGGCAATCAATACATTCAGCGCACGAACGCGAGCGACCGGCTGCACGATCATGCGCACGAGATACGGCCCAAGTGCAGCGGTTAAGGCCGCAAGCACGAAGCTCATGCGGTTTGACGCCAGGGGTGATTCATCCCATACGTACAGTTGCAAAAGGCCTGCATAGGCTAAGTTAAACAGCCCGAGGCAAAGCAAATACGCACTGCACGCGATGAAGGCTTGCTCGCGCCGCTTGTAGGCCATGGCAAAGCTGGCTACCAGCATCAAAGCAATCAAGCCTGCGAGCGCACCAAACAATATGTCGCCATTGCGCTCAGATTTAATATAAGCGGCCTCGCTGTAAATGACCAAGGGCAACGAGACAGGCACGCGCGCATTCTCAACGCGCAAGTAATACCGCACCACATCAGAGCTGCCTTCTTGCAAAGCGAAAGTGGGCAGCCGCGTGGGCATGGGCCATTGGGCTCTGCCAATTTTGTCTCCCGCTTTTAAAACCATCCACCGGCCGCTTGAATCTTGCCAATAAAGCTGCAGGTCGTCGATGATGGGAAAGCTGTGTTCGAGCAACCAACGCTGGCGAAGTTGTGTGTTTTTGATGTCAAAGCGCAGCCAAAGCACTTTGTCGTGAATCCGATGCGTATCGGTGCCCAGGCTCGGTTTAAACAGTTCGGTGCCCGCATCGACGCCCGCATTGGCGCGTGCTTGCAGCTCAATCAAGCTGGTGTTTTTGTTCTCATCAATCCAATATTCTGTCAAAGGCAGCAAATCGACGCGCGGTGTTTGCTCGCTCAACACAACAGTGGGAAGTTGCCGCTGGCTTAACGCACTTAACGCACTTGAAGCAGTTGAGGAAACCGCTTGGGGCAATGGCCCCTGAGCGTGAGCCTGCGCCTGAGCGCTCGCGCCCCATGCGACACAGAAAGACAAGCACGCGAGTACATGCCAAGCAGCATGGCGCATGCGTGGGCTGCTACGCTGGCTGATGAGGCGAGGGAGAAAACGAAGTGCAGAAAGCATGAATTGCTACTAACTGTAACGCAATGCGTTACAAAAAGTAGCAAAACTGATTTTCTAGGCGATCAATGGACGGATATTTGCCAACGATGTGCCAACTAAATCACACTGCGCAAGAGATGCTTTCTCTGCATTGCTACATTGCTGCAGTGGCACGAGGGTCAAACCTCAAGTGCCTTTTTCATCTTCTTCATGGCCGCCACTTCAATCTGGCGAATACGCTCTGCGCTCACGCCATACTCCGCAGCGAGATCATGCAGCGTGAGGCCGCCAGAGCCGTTGTCTTGAACCTTGAGCCAGCGCTCTTCAATGATGCGCTTGCTGCGCGCATCGAGCAATTCCATCGCGGCTTTCACGCCGTCGCCGGCCAAATGGTCGCGCTCTCGCGCTTCGAGCTGCGCAGTCGGCTCCATCGAACTGTCGGTTAAATAAGCAATCGGGCCGTAAGCTTCTTCGCCATCATCCGATGGGCTTGGATCCAGCAGCACATCGCCACCAGCAAAGCGGGCTTCCATTTCGATAACTTCTTCGCGCTTGACATTGAGCTTGCGCGCAACGGTATCAATTTCTTTGGTGTTCAAACTGTCGCGGTGCGTTGAGCCATCAAGTTCTTCCGCAGCATCGTGTTTGAAACCTTGTTTCATTGAGCGCAGATTGAAAAATAGTTTGCGCTGCGCCTTCGTGGTGGCGACCTTGATCATGCGGAAATTCTTCAAGATGTACTCATGAATTTCTGCTTTGATCCAATGCAGTGCATAGCTCACGAGGCGTACGCCTTGATCGGGATCAAAGCGCTTAACAGCTTTCATGAGGCCCACATTGCCCTCTTGGATCAGATCAGCATGCGGCAGGCCGTAACCTAAATACTGGCGCGCGGTCGAGATAACGACACGCAAATGCGAGAGCACCAAGCGGCTTGCTGCCTCCATATTCTGGTCTTCTTTCCACTGGCGGGCATAGCGCTGCTCTTCTTCCAAGGTGAGCATGGGCATGCGATTGGCTGCACTGATGTAAGCATCAATGTTGCCCAAAGAGGGCACCATGCTCATGCCGCTCCAGTTGGCAGCAGCACGACTGTTTGATAAAGTTAAAGCACCTGTCATGACAAAAACTCCTTCGGTTGCGATCACACAGCAGAGCTGGTGATCTTGAGCAGTGACTGCGCAAATTTGCGGGTTTTCACTAGCATTTACATCATATTAGCACTCTTCTTAGGCGAGTGCTAAATGAAAAAGTTCAATGACCTTGATATTTAATGACTATCGGGTCATTTGAAAAATTGACAAGAAAAACAACAAAGGCTCCCTAGGGAGCCTTTGTTTGTTTGCAGCGAATGCCGAATCAAGCAGCGATGGTTTGATCCACAAAGGCTGTTAGCTGAGCTTTGCTGAGTGCGCCCACTTTCGTCGCAGCGAGTTGACCTTTATTGAAGATCATGAGCGTGGGGATACCGCGAATGCCGAATTTACCGGGAATGGTGCGATTTTCATCGACGTTCATTTTGGTGATTTGTAGTTTGCCGGCGTGTGAAGAGGCGATTTCGTCGAGCACGGGGGCGATCATTTTGCAAGGGCCGCACCATTCGGCCCAAAAATCAACCAGCACGGGCTTGTCGGCTTGCAAGACGTCTGCTTCGAAGCTGGCGTCGGAGATGTGTTTGATGAGGTCGCTGGCCATGATGTTTTCTCGCAATGTTGAAGTGTTGGTCTGTCGGCTGATGCAGACAGCTATTACAGTGTAGTAATTGTGACAGAAACCAAGTTTTATCTCGTGAACATTCCCAGCAGGCGCAAGCTATGACGGCAATAGCCAAAACGAATGGCTGGGAGGGGCTGTGGGTGGGAGTGACTGAAGCCTTGGCCCGTGAGCAGACGCATGCCACGCGCTGTGTGGTGCTTTTGCCGTATTTTCAGTTGCAGCCACTGCTCAGACAAGTTGCGCAGCAATCAGGCGCAGGATTTTTGCCTCGGATTGAGACGACCAAGAGCTGGCAGCAAAGGATTGCGCCTTTTGAAGTCGGTGAGTTAGACATTGGCTTTGATGCAGGCTTGGACAGTTTGCGTGCTCGCCATTGGCTCGCTCGGGCCGGTTTGGCGGAGCATCAAGCAGTGCTCTCGCCGCTACTTGTGCAAACCGCGCAGCAATTGGCCGGCCTGGCTGCTGCCGTGTTGCCCGAGCAGCGTGCGGCTTGGGCGGATGGCTTGCGCGGCGTTGTGGCGCAGGGCAACGAGGCGGGGTTTGCAAGCTATGAGGCGGCCACTGCACGCATTGCGTTGGAATGGGCGGCGGCATCCAGCTATGCCAGCGATGCGTTGCTCTCAGAGGCAGCTTTGCGGGAGGTGGATCAGCTCATTATTGTGCGCGGTGTGCAGCCCAATGATTTCACGGCCACCTTGGCTGCGCGCTGGGAGGCGTTATGCGGCAAAGAAGCGCTATGGCTGGATTTGCCAACTTCTGAGATTGGCGAATTGCAGGTGCACGTGGCTCAAGATGCTGAAGATGAATCGCAGCGTGCTGTCGCTTGCGCATTGACGCATATTGCGGCAGGGCGCACGCCTGTAGCGCTGCCAGCGATTGACCGGCTGGCCACGCGGCGCATCAGCGCGATGCTGCATGCGCGGGGTGTCAGCGTGGCCGACGAGACGGGCTGGCGCTTATCAACCACGCATGCGGCGGCCAGTTTGATGAGCTTGCTGCGTGCGGCGATGCCGCTGCATCGTGAAGATGCATGGCTCGATTGGCTGAAACATACCTCAGTATCTGCGCTAGCCGTGCAACGCTTAGAAGGCTTGCTTAGAGGGCAAAACAGCGAGTTAGCCGGCATAGAATATGCGCGATCAGCTATTGTTTTTATAGTGAACGGTGTGCGGCATGAGCCAGCATCCGTGCTTCAGAACCTGCGCAGCCCGCGTCCGATTGCGGCATGGCTGGTTGCACTTCAACAGGCCTTGATCATCAGCGGCCAATGGCAAAGTTTAAGCCAAGATGTTGCGGGTGTGCAGGTGTTGCAAGCTTTGCATTTAGATCGTGAGGCCAGCAGCATACTTGCCAACGATGCTTCGCGTATGAGCTTGGGGCAATTGAGCACTTGGGTGCAAACAGCGCTGGAAGGGGCGAGTTTTAAGCCATCTTCGCAGACCGATCC
>JANMFP010000320.1:0-4270 GCA_031378135.1 Variovorax sp.
AGTAATTGCCATGAACCGTTATCCTCTGTGGAAATACATCCTCATCGCCGTGGTGGTGTTGGTTTCTACGCTGTACACCGTGCCTAACTTCTTTGGCGAAGCGCCTGCGGTGCAGGTCTCCAGCGGCAAGGCCACCATCAAAGTTGATGCCACCACGCTCAAGCGTGTGGAAGATGCGCTAAGAGCGGGTAATGTACCGGTCGTTGGTAAAGTAGAGCTCGATAGCAACTCCGTGCGTGCCCGATTCACAAACACCGAAGTGCAAAAGCTAGGCCAAGCAGCCATCACGAGCGCACTGAACCCCGACAGGGCAGATCCTTCTTTCGTCGTCGCTTTGAATCTGGTGCCACAAACCCCCCAGTGGATGCGCAACATCTTTGCCGCACCCATGTACCTGGGTCTGGATTTGCGTGGCGGTATTCATTTGATGTTGCAAGTCGATATGGCTGGCGCCATCGACAAGCGTGTCGACACCCTCACCAGCGACATCCGCACCAGCCTGCGAGGCAAAGATGTCCGCGGGCGTACCGCGCGCGAAGGCAACAACATCGTGATGCGTTTTTCCACACCGCAGGCGCAGCAAGCCGCCAAAGTGTTGGTTGAAGACCAGTATGGCGCTGATTTGTCTGCTGTCGAAAGCATCCAAGGCACCGATTACCTGGTCACGGCTAGCATCAAACAAGAGGCAGTTCGGCGCATTCAAGATGCAGCGCTCAAGCAAAATATTTCCACGCTCAACAATCGCGTCAACGAACTCGGCGTAGCTGAGCCGGTGATTCAGCAGCAGGGCGCAGACCGTATCGTGGTGCAATTGCCCGGTGTGCAAGATACCGCCACCGTCAAAAAGATTCTGGGCCGCATCGCCACACTGCAAGTGCGCATGGTCGATGAAAGCTCGGAGGGCTTGGCAGCTGAGCGCGGGCAAGGCGCTGTGCCTTTTGGCTCTGAGCGCTATTTGGATCGCAATGGCCAAGCGGTGATCGTCAAGCGCGATGTGATTTTGTCGGGCGAGAACTTAACGGATGCGCAAGCTGGCTTCGACAGTCAAACCCAAGAGCCCTCCGTGAATCTGTCGCTCGATGCCAAAGGCTCGCGCATTTTCAAAGACATCACCCGCGACAACATCGGCAAACGCATGGCGATTTTGCTGTTTGAAAAAGGCAAAGGCGAGGTGGTGACTGCGCCTGTGATCCGCAGCGAAATCGGCGGGGGCCGCGTGCAAATTTCTGGCCGCATGAGCACCATGGAAGCCAGCGACACGTCGCTGCTTTTGCGCGCAGGCTCGCTGGCCGCGCCGATGGAGATCATCGAAGAGCGCACGATTGGCCCAAGCTTGGGTGCAGACAACATTGCCAAAGGCTTTAACAGCGTGATCTATGGTTTCTTGGTGATCGTGGCCTTCATGTGTGTGTATTACCGCTTCTTTGGCGTGATCTCCTCCATTGCGTTGTCGGTCAACTTGCTGTTGCTCGTCTCGATTTTGTCCATGATCCAAGCCACACTCACCTTGCCCGGCATGGCGGCGATTGCGTTGGCTCTGGGTATGGCGATTGACTCCAATGTGCTGATTAACGAGCGCGTGCGTGAAGAGCTGCGCAACGGCAAATCGCCACAGCAAGCGATTCACGCGGGCTATGAAAACGCTTGGGCCACGATTTTGGATTCCAACATCACCACCTTGATCGCCGGCATCGCGCTGCTGATTTTCGGCTCCGGCCCTGTGCGCGGTTTTGCCGTGGTGCACTGCTTGGGCATTTTGACGAGTATGTTCTCCGCGGTGTTCTTCTCGCGCGGCTTGGTGAATCTTTGGTATGGCAGCAAGAAGAAGCTCAAAGAAATCAGCATTGGCCAAGTGTGGCGGCCAGAGACGGTAGCTGTTGGCGCTGGTGCCGCATTATCCGAGGGCGATTTAGAAGAAAAACCTGTTGTCGCCGGCGCAAAGACTGCGCAGAGTGCTATTAAAAACAAAGCATCTGCTTTGAAGAAATAAGGAAGCTTGCATCATGGAATTCTTCCGCATCAAACGCGATATCCCGTTCATGAAGCACGCCATCGTGCTCAATGCGGTCTCGTTCATTACGTTTGCTTTGGCAGTGTTTTTCCTCGTCACGCGCGGCCTGCATTTGTCGGTGGAGTTCACCGGTGGCACGCTGGTTGAGGTGAAATACCCGCAAGCTGCGCAAATCGCCAAAACCCGGCAATCCGTCGAGGCCTTGGGCTTTGGTGAAGTGCAGGTGCAGCTCTTTGGGTCGGCCTCGGATGTGCTGATTCGTGTACAGAACACAAGCAACATGCAGGCAGTTGCAAGCACGGCTACTGCTGCCGCGCCTTCTGCTGCGCAATCAGACACCGTGCTCAAAGTATTTGATGGGATTTGCAAGGCCGAGGGCGGTCAAGTGCAGTCGGTTGCCGTCATCACGCAGCAAGGTGAAACCCTGCAAAAGCTACTGTGCAAAACGGCGGATGGCAAAGAGCCCGTGAGCTTGCAGCGCAGCGAATTCGTGGGCCCCTCGGTGGGCGCAGAGCTGGTGCAAAACGGCATCGTGGCTTTGTTGGTCACGGTGCTGGGCATCATGATGTATCTTGCCTTCCGCTTTGAGTGGAAATTTGCTGTGGCCGGCATCATTGCCAACTTGCACGACATCGTGATCATCTTGGGCTTTTTCGCCTTCTTCCAGTGGGAATTCTCGCTCGCGGTGCTCGCTGCAGTGCTCGCGGTGCTGGGCTACTCGGTCAACGAATCGGTGGTGATCTTTGACCGAATCCGCGAATCCTTCCGCAAATTCCGCAAGATGAACACGCGCGAAGTGATCGATCACGCGATCACTTCTACGATGAGCCGCACCATCATTACCCACGGCTCGACCGAGGTGATGGTGCTCTCGATGTTGATCTTCGGTGGCCCCACGTTGTTTTACTTTGCGCTCGCGCTCACCATCGGTATCTTGTTCGGCATCTACTCATCGGTCTTTGTGGCCGCCGCCATTGCCATGTGGCTGGGTGTGAAGCGTGAAGATTTGGTCAAAACGGCGCCGAAGAAAGAGGGCGCTGAAGGTGAAGGCCCGGTTGACCCCAACGATCCGAATTCTGGCGCGGTCGTCTGAGGCTGCATCAGTAAATAGGTGGTGATGGCGCTCACACTGTGGCGCAGCTGATACAGGTATGTGGCATCTGCTACTGGCTGTAACAGCTTGTCACGGGGCGCACAAGTTACTAGACTCCTTGGATGGTCTTTCCTAGTAACATGTACAAATCAGCGTTTTTAAGCGCTTAATTTGTAATTCTCCTGAAATTTACCTGCATTTTCTGTGAGCAGCCCTCCCATTCAACGCCCTGTTAACCAAACCGCTATTGCGCGACAAGCGCGCGCCGTGTTTGTGGAGCAATCAACCAAGCTGCTGACGGAGCTGTCTACCGCGATTGGTACGCGCTTATCAACCCTTTTTGAGCAATCGGCCAATGCGCGCGAGGCACAAGACCGTCGCGATGCCATGACGGCTTATGCCCAAGGCCAGGTGAAATGGCTCGAGGGCACGGATCGCGCATGGAAAAACGCTTCACAGCTTGATTTGTCAACCTCTAGTACGCGCTTGCCCGCACTAAATTTGGAGCTGATTGGCAATGAGGTGGTCGAGAGCAAAATTCTCTCATCGCGCTTGTCGATGCGAATTCTGGATAAAGCCAGTTGGGAATTCAATGATCTTCAAGTGCGTATTCGCACACTCGATGGCAAAGAAGCACTGGATAAAGCAGACATCTTGCGCCCTGAGGCGTTTGCACAAACCATGCTGGAGCAGTGGCTAGGCGCGGGCCTCTCTCAAGAAGCTTGGCTCTCAGTGCAAGATGTGATTCAGCAGTCGTTTGGCGACAAAATCGTTAAAGCTTACAAAGCCACCAACGAATTCCTCATTGCGCAAGGCGTCATGAAAGAGATTGATTTGCGTGGCAATCTCAAACGCACGCCCAACGCCAAGGGTGCTACTGCTGGAGGCAATATGGATACCGGCAGCAGTCAGCCTGATAGCTTATCGGCCACACAAGGTTCGCCTTTGGCAGGCAACAGCAACTCTTACGCGCCAACGCATTACGCGCCGACGCATTATGGGCAGGCCAGTCATGGCAACAACACAGCGTATGGTCAAGATGCGTCGATGCCCGTGCCCGCACAGATGCAAGGCCGCCAAGGCCCGCCCTCTACGGGTGCGATGAGCCGAGCCGGTAATGCATCCATCCAAGTCGCAGAGCATATTGCCAAGCTTCGCGCGCAAGC
>JANMFP010000338.1:0-9959 GCA_031378135.1 Variovorax sp.
GTGATGGACAAGCTGCGCAAGCTCCCCGCTGTGAAATCGTTGCGCAGCAGCTTTTCAATGCGGGCGATCAAAGACAACATCTCCATCAAGCTTGATTTGTAGCCACGCCTGATCTAGCTACGCCAGCTTTTGAGCCACCGCCTGCGCTAGCTTAATCACTGAGAGCGGCGCAGAGCCCTCGGCTTTGTTGTTGATCGTGACGAAGGCGCGTTGGCCGCCTTGCAAAGTGCCTGCAATCACGCGAGCGAGCGTGGCCCGGGTTGCGTGATCTTCATCGATGAGTTTGTTGAACGGCGCGTAGCTGTCTTTGGCGGCTTGGTAACCGAAGCGGCCATGTAAGTTGTTCAAATTCCATCTACACACCAGCGGGCCCGGCCAAAGTTTGCGCAGAATGGGGAGTTGCTCGTCCAAAGGCGGCATCTTGGCGTGGCCGCCTAGGCAATAAGCAGCGCCAGTGTCTTTGAGCAGGGCGATCAAATCATCCCGTGCGCTGCCGAGGATGAGCTCAGGATTGCGCACCTCTAACGCAATCACAGCGTGATTTGCTACGTTTTTTATAGCACTCTGCGCAGATAATACGCCGGCTAACTGCCCAAAAAGCTTCAATGTAGCCGTTTGAGAGAGCATGGAGGTAGGAAGCGGGCTCATTTGCAAAACCAGCGCACCTAACTTATTCCCCAGCCCTTGCAGCACGGGCAGCAAGCACACTTGCTCAAACAAGGCTGCATCCAAAAAGTGCGGATTCATTTGCATGCCCTGCCCCGCGTGCTCACCCTCAGCTTGCGCACTCTCTTTGTGGCGAATCCAGGCATCACTGATCATGCTTGGCACTTTCACCACAAAGCGAAAGTCATCGCTCACTTGAGCCGCCAAGGCCGCATATTGCTCTGCTGTCATCGGACGGTAAAACGCGCGATCCAAGCTCACAGTGCGCAACAGTGGATGCTGGCTGTAGGCATGCAAACCTTCTCTTGACAGCTTGGCCTCCTCATAAGGCTGCTCCCACACGAGATCTGCCCAACCGGGGAATGTCCATGATGAAGTGCCTAGGCGCAATGCGGGAGGCAGTGCGTGCGCTAAGCGCTGTATCTCTTCAGATACTCGTGCAGGCATAACTGCTGGCGACTTTGCCCGCTTCTTTGGTGCAGGCTCAGGCTTTAGCTGTGGCTCCGGCGAATCATCAAACAGTGAAATCGTCATGGCAAAAGTATCATGAAAATTTCGGGCGCGATTGCAGGTATTGCACAAAGGTGCGTGCAGCGGCTGAGAGCGGATAGTCTTTTCGCCAAGCGACTTGCCATTGCCGCTGCAGCGGAAAGCTGTTGACTTTGAGTTCTACCAAGCCGGAATGCTCTGCGCTGCCGGTAAACGCCAGCCGAGAAATCACGCCAATGCCCAGACCCGAGGCCACGGCATGCTTGAGCGCTTCATTGCTGCCCAAGCTCATGGCAATGCGGGGCTCAAAATCATGTGCCATGAAATGCTGCAAAGCGACGGTGCGCGTACCGCTTCCGCTCTCGCGCATCAGCCAACGTTCGTTTTGGAATTGAGCGAGCTGGCTGCGCTTGGCTGCACGGGGATGGCTGGGCGCTGCGATCACCACCAGCGGATTGGCCATGAAGGGCAAAGCATCGAGCGGCAAATGCGCCGGCGGCAGCATCATCACGGCCAAATCATCACTGTGTTTTTCCAGCCGCTCCACCACGCGATCACGGTTTTCTACGGCAAGATCGATGTCGACACCGGGATGCGCTTTGGCAAATGGCCCGAGCAGATCAGGCACAAAGTATTCAGCCGTGGTTACAGCAGCAATTTTCAGCCGCCCACGCACGAGGCCTTGCATATCCGAGAGCGTGGATTCAAAGCGCTGCCAGCAGCCCACCACATCGCCCACCGTTTCCAGCAGCGCTTGCCCTGCAGCGGTGAGCTGAATGCGCCGCCCCACCATGTCAAACAGCGGCGCACCCACAGCACCGGCCAACTCTTTGAGCTGCACGCTCACAGTGGGCTGAGAGACATGCAGCTCTTGCGCGGCTCGCGTCACAGAGAGCAGCCGGGCCGTCGCTTCAAAGGCGCGCAGCTGCTGCGGCGTGGTGCGCAAGAGGCGCAGCAAGTGCCGATTCATTTTTGTCTTTGCAAATGACGATTCATAGCTTTTATTCTATGGTAACTATAAAAACAAAGTATTTTTCTTAATGATGAGATGTCACTACATTCACGTCATACCTGCTTCATTAACGAAAGATCATCATGAATTTTGAACCTCAAAGCTTTCTCAAGCCTGCAAAAGATGCAGGCATCGCCACGCCGATCACTGTTGCGTATGGCGACGGCATCGGCCCAGAAATCATGCAAGCCACCTTGCGCATCTTGGCCGCAGCTGGCGCGAAGATTGCACCTGAGACGGTAGACATTGGCGAGAAAGTCTATCTGGGCGGCAACAGTGCCGGCATTGAAGACAGCGCCTGGGAGAGCCTGCGGCGCACCAAGGTATTCCTCAAAGCGCCGATTACCACGCCCTCGGGCGGCGGCTACAAAAGCCTGAACGTCACGGTGCGAAAAACCATGGGCTTGTATGCCAACGTGCGCCCCTGCGTGAGCTATTCGCCGTATGTGGACACGCTGCATCCCAAGATGGACATGGTGATCGTGCGGGAAAACGAAGAGGATTTGTACGCTGGCATTGAGCATCGGCAAACCGATGAGGTGTTTCAGTGCTTGAAGCTCATCACGCGCCCCGGCTGCGAAAAAATCGTGCGCTACGCTTTTGAATATGCCAAAAACAATGGCCGCAAAAAAGTGACCTGCATGGTCAAAGACAACATCATGAAGATGACGGATGGTCTGTTCTACAAAGTGTTTCAAGAGATCGGCGCAGAGTATCCTGGTATTGAACAAGAGCGCTACATCATTGACATTGGCGCAGCACGGCTGGCCACGCGGCCTGAAATTTTTGATGTGATCGTGACGCCAAATTTGTATGGCGACATTATTTCTGACATCGCAGCTGAGATGACGGGCAGCGTGGGCTTGGCGGGCAGCGCCAACATCGGCGAGCATGTGGCGATGTTTGAAGCGATTCATGGCAGCGCGCCTGATATTGCCGGGCAAGACATTGCCAACCCGAGCGGCTTGCTGCTGGGCGCGGTGATGATGCTGGTACACATTGGTCAGCATGAGGTGGCCAGCAAAATCCACAATGCTTGGCTTGCGACGCTTGAAGCGGGCATCAACACGGCCGATTTGCTCAAAGACAAATCGGCAAAAGCGACCGGGACGGCGGCATTTGCGAATGAAGTGATTGCGCGGTTGGGTCAAAACCCCTCGACATTTAAAACGATTCATTACGCTGCGAAAGCCCAACCCACAGAAGCAATCGCAAAACCCCTTTACACCGCTGCCCCACCTGCGAAAAAGGCCTTGGTCGGCGTGGATATTTTTCTGCATGCCCGCCCTACAAGTGCCGACAAGCTGGCCGATCAACTCAAAGCGCCGCTTGCGAGCAGTCCAGTAGGAGCCCAAGTGAATTTGCAAATGATCACCAATCGCGGCGTGAAAGTTTGGCCGCAAGGATTTGCAGAGACTTTTTGCACGGATCACTGGCGCTGCCGGTTCGTCTCTGCCGCAAAAGACGGCACGATCACGCAGCGCGATATCGTCCATCTGCTCGCAGCCTTGACCGATGCAGGCCTTGACGTGATCAAAACCGAGAATCTCTGCACCTTTGATGGTGAACGCGGATTTGCCCTTGGGCAGGGGCAGTAAATGGAGTCTATGAATGAGTCGTCAGGATGAAGCGGGTTGGATTTCGGGATGGGATGCTAGGCAAAAAACGTAGCTTTAGTGGTGCTAAAGCGAGGCTTTTTAACGACGCAGACCGCCCGAAAGAAAATCCGCTTCGCCTGAATCGACTTATTCAGAGACTCCCTAGCTGCCTACAATGCCCGGATGATCTCTGGGCATTCTTCAATTTCCTCTCTTCGCATCGTTACTTGGAACATCCACAAAGGGGTTCGCGGCTTGGCCTTTCGTAAGCGGCTGGAAATTCACGCGATGCAGGAGGCGATTGATTCGCTGAATGCCGACATTATTTGCCTGCAAGAGGTGCGACGCATCAACCACAAGGAAGCCAAGCACTTCACGCAGTGGCCGAGTTTGCCGCAAGCAGATTTTCTAGCGCCGCCGGGCTATGAAGCGGCGTATCGCACCAATGCACACACCCAGCATGGCGAGCATGGCAACGCGCTGCTCTCGCGCTTTCCTGTAAAGCATATTGGGCATGAAGATGTGAGCGACCATCGCTTTGAGCAGCGCGGGCTCTTGCATGCGGTGCTGGATATCCAAGGCAAGGATGTGCATGTCATCGTGGTGCATCTGGGGCTGCTAGCGAGCAGCAGGGCGCGGCAGCTCGCGCAGATTGGCGAATACATCCAACGCGAGATTGCGCCGCAAGCGCCGCTGGTGGTGGCGGGGGACTTCAACAGCCCGATTGCGAGCCAGCGCTGGGCGCATCTCACGCTGCATTCAAGCTCGGACAAGCCACCGAGCATGCTGCACGCACTCAAAGGCCATCCCACGTTTCCCGCTAACATGCCGCTCACGCAGCTCGATCATATTTTTGTTCGCGGGGCGCAGCTCTCCAAGCAGCATGCGCCTTCAGAGAAACATTGGGCACGCATGTCGGATCATTTGCCGCTGATTGCGCAGCTTGAACTGCCACAATGAGACCCATGAACTCCGTTGCGTCGCCAGCTTCCACATCAGGGCATGACATCACGCTCTTGCAAGGCAGCGGCGAGTATTTTGCGGCGCTGATCGCTGCCATTGATGCAGCGCAGCAAGAAGTGCGCATGGAAACTTATGTGTTTGACACCACCGCAAGCGGAGAAGAGGTGGCCGCGGCGCTTGAGCGCGCCGCGCAGCGCGGCCTGCGCGTACATTTGCTCATGGATGGCGTGGGCACCGATACCTTGCCGCAAGAGTGGCAGCAGCGTTTCGATGCCAGCGGTGTGCAATGGCGTATTTACAAGCCGCTGGGCCGCTTGGGCTATCTTCTGCCCAGCCGCTGGCGCAGGCTGCACCGCAAGCTCTGCGTGATGGATGCGGGCACTGCGCAGGAGCAGGGTTTTTGTGGTGGCATCAATATTTTGGATGATTACCATGACCCCAATCATGGCGCGCTAGAGCAGCCGCGCTTTGATTTTGCAGTGCAGGTGCATGGGCCTTTGATGGCGCAAATGAACGAGGCGGTGCAAAGGCTGTGGCGCAGCTTGGATTCTTTTGACTTGCTCAAAAATAAGCAAATCAAGCAGGGCATGAAAAGCTGGGTGAATGAGCGCCAGGATTTGCTTCGCTTTGGCTTGTCTCATCAAGCCAAGCAACTGGAAGCCACCGCCTTGGCCGCGCGCGCGTACATTGTCTTTCGCGACAATCTTCGCTTTCGCAACCGCATTGAGAAAGCCTATCTCAAGGCGATTGGTGCAGCGAGCCAAGACATCACGATCGCCAACGCCTACTTTTTGCCAGGCGGCAAACTGCGCCGCGCCTTGCTGGCTGCAGCCCAGCGCGGCGTGCGCGTGCAATTGTTGTTGCAAGGGCGCTATGAGTATTTCATGCAATACCATGCAGCGCGGCCGGTGTATGCCAAGCTGCTCGCTGCGGGCATTGAAATTCATGAATACGAAGCAAGCTTTTTGCATGCCAAGGTAGCCGTCATTGATGCGTATTCGTCACGCGCTTGGGCCACCGTGGGCTCTTCTAATCTTGATCCCTTGAGCTTACTACTAGCGCGCGAAGCGAACGTGGTGGTTCATGACACCGCCTTTGCCACTGAGCTGCATGAGCGGCTGATTCTGGCGATGCAGCAAGGGGGCAGAAAAGTAGACGCGCAGGTGTTTGCCAACCGGCCTTGGCATCAGCGCTTGCTCGATCGCATCGCGTTTGGTTTGATGCGATTGGCGCTGTCGGTCACGGGCAATCGGTATTGATTGACGGTGATGCAAGATTTGATTGTGCAAAGTCAGCGCTTTGATCTGGTCGTTCAACGACCAGAGGGCTTGTATTGCCCGGTGGGTGATTTTTATATCGACCCTTGGCGGCCTGTGAACCGGGCGGTGATCACACATGCACACGCCGATCATGCGCGCACCGGGCATGGCCATTACCTGGCGCATGCGGATGCGCAAGGCGTGATGCGAGCGCGGCTGGGGCAGATCAATTTGCAGGCTTTGGCCTATGGCGAAGTGGTGGCGCACAACGGCGTGCGCATCTCGCTCCATCCTGCCGGGCATGTGCTCGGCTCAGCGCAGGTGCGCATCGAGCACTTGGGCCAAGTGTGGGTGGCCAGTGGCGATTACAAAGTAGCGCCAGATGCCACTTGCGCGCCGTTTGAGCCTGTGCGCTGCGACACCTTCATCACTGAGAGCACCTTTGGCTTACCGATTTACCGCTGGGAAGATGATGTCGTGGTGTTTGCGCAAATCAATGCGTGGTGGGCTGCCAATGCGGCTGCAGGCAAGGCCAGCGTGCTTTGCTGCTACAGCTTTGGTAAAGCGCAGCGGATTTTGAGTGGCGTGGATCCGAGCATTGGGCCAATCATCACGCATGGCGCGGTGGAGCCGCTCAACCGTGCGTATCGGGAAGCGGGTGTGTCGCTGCCACAGACGCGCACAGTGAGCGAGGTGACTGAGAAGAATGATTTCAAAACCTGCCTCGTGCTTTGCCCGCCCAGCGCGACGGGCACGCCGTGGATCAAACGCTTCGAGCCTTACTCCGATGCTTTTGCCAGCGGCTGGATGCTGCTGCGTGGTGCGCGCAGACGCGGCGGCTATGACCGCGGCTTTGTGCTGTCTGACCACGCCGATTGGCCTGGGCTGCATCGTGCGATTGGCGCCACAGGTGCTGAGCGGGTGATCGTCACGCATGGCAGCGTACCGGTGATGGTGCGCTATTTGCAAGGCCAGGGTTTGCAGGCGGGCAGTTTTCAAACCGAGTACGGTGATGAGAATTTAGAGGAAAAACAAACGATTCCCGGCATAGAATCTGCTCCAAATGCTATTGAAATAGTAGCAAAACCTATAAACGGGACGGCGTAAGATGCAGCGCTTTGCCCAACTCTACAGCGAGCTTGATGCCACCACAGCGACTTCCGCCAAACTTATCTCGCTTCAAAGCTACTTCGATGATGTCGCCCATCGCGCACCGCAAGATGAAACGCAAAAGAGGCAGCATCGCCTGAGCGACGCTGCTTGGGCTCTGTATTTCCTAGCCGGCGGCAAGCCACGCCAAGTGGTGAAAACAAGTTTGCTCAAAGCTTGGGCGCAAGAGGCTGCTGGCATTGAAGAATGGTTGTTTGAAGAATGCTATGCCGCAGTGGGCGATTTGGCCGAGACGATTGCCAACATCGTGCCCTCAGAAGAGGCAAGCGCTGCAGATGTCGGCTTGGCCGAATGGGTCGAACGCTTGCAAGGCCTCAAAGCCATCGAAGAAGACGCGCAGGCAAACCAAATCAAAGCATGGTGGAAATTGCAAACGCCCCTGCAACGCTTCTTGGCTATCAAGCTGATTGGCGGCGGCTTCCGCGTGGGCGTGAGCAAACTGCTCGTGACGCGCGCACTGGCCGCGCATGCCAAGCTCGATGCAAAAATCGTGGCGCAACGGCTCATGGGTTATACCGATGCCAAACAACTCAGCACCGAACGCCTAACTACTAAATTCATAGCAATCTGCGCAGAATATACGCCGGGCAGTGACCGCATTGGCCTGAATAATTTGAATTCTGGTCAACCTTACCCATTTTTCCTAGCGCATGCTTGGGCAGAGAATGTGAACGGGATGCAAGCCGCACTCGGCGATGTGAGCCAATGGCAAGCCGAATGGAAATACGATGGCATTCGTGCGCAGATCGTTAAGCGCGGCGGGCAAGTTCATGTGTGGTCGCGCGGTGAAGAATTGATGAATGGGCGTTTTCCTGAAATTGAGTCGCTCGCAGCGCATCTGCCCGACGGCACAGTGCTCGATGGCGAGGTGCTCGTGATCAAACAAGGCCAGCCACAGCCTTTCAATTTGCTCCAGCAACGTATTGGCCGCAAGACGCTCACGAAAAAAGTTCTTCTCGATGCGCCCGTAGGCTTCATGGCCTATGACTTGTTAGAGGCCAATGGCCAAGACATTCGGCTGCAGCCACAGCATGAGAGGCGCAGCCAACTCGAGGCGCTGCTCAACAACAAAGACGCTTGGCTGCTCTCGCCTGTCGTCAAAGCTGCGGATTGGCCTGCCCTCGCTGAGCAACGCGCCTTCTCGCGCGAGCGCGGCGTGGAAGGCCTGATGCTCAAGCACCGCGATGCAGCCTACGGCCAAGGCCGCACCAAGGCCGATGGCGTCTGGTGGAAATGGAAAATTGATCCGATCACCATTGATGGCGTGTTGATCTACGCACAAGCCGGCCATGGCCGCAGAGCCAGCGTCTATACCGATTACACCTTCGCCGTGTGGAGCCGAGCACCACGCGATGCAGCAGAAGCGCAAGCCGTGCTCAACGCCATTGAAAACCGTGAACCCGCCAAGCCCGAGGCCCTGCAACTCGTGGCGTTTGCCAAAGCCTACTCAGGCCTCACCGATGCAGAATTCAAGCAAGTGGACGCGATCATCCGCAAATCCACACTAGAAAAATTCGGCCCCGTGCGTAGCGTCAAGCCCAGCCTCGTGTTTGAACTCGGCTTTGAAGGCATCAACCGCTCGCCGCGCCACAAGAGCGGCATCGCCGTGCGTTTCCCGCGCATGCTGCGCATTCGCTTTGACAAGCCGTTGCATGAGGCCAACAGCTTGACTGATTTAAATGCGCTGCTCAATGGAAAGTAAGTGCAATTTGCAGAGCAAATTTCCTCAAAAATGAAATGTCGTATCATTTGAAATGCTTATGAAAACCGAAATATCCCACCCCAAACCTGATCCGAACGCGGAAGGCGTTCCTGTCTCCGTCAAAATCCGTGAGCGCATCAATGCCGCAAACAAACGCTTTCATGCCAACGACAACATCGCTGAGTTCATTGAACCGGGTGATCTTGCGAAATTGCTCGATGAAGTCGAGATCAAAATGCAAGGCGTGCTCGAATCGCTTGTGATTGACACAGTGAACGATCACAACACCGGCAACACCGCACGCCGCGTGGCAAAAATGTATTTGAACGAAGTGTTCAGAGGCCGCTACGTCACTGGCCCGGAAGTCACTGAGTTCCCAAATGCAGAGCATTTGAACGAGCTCATGATCGTCGGGCCGATCACCGTTCGCAGCGCTTGCAGCCACCATTTCTGCCCTGTGATCGGCAAGGTATGGATTGGCGTGATGCCCAACGAACACACCAATGTGATTGGATTGTCGAAATACGCACGCATGGCCGAATGGATCATGAATCGCCCGCAAATTCAAGAAGAAGCCGTGGTGCAGTTGGCCGATTTGATTCAGCAAAAGACGCAACCTGATGGCATGGCCATTGTGATGGAAGCAACGCATTACTGCATGGCTTGGCGTGGTGTGAAAGACATGGATTCACGCATGATCAATTCTGTGATGCGCGGCTCATTCTTGAAAGATCCCAATTTGCGCCGCGAGTTCTTGGCGCTGATTCCGCGCGATCCGACGGGCAAGTAAAACCCTCCAAACATTCACCCATTTTTTAGGCACACATCAGGCTCGTTCGTCTCCTCTACGTCAGCCGCTTGGCTGATCCATCCAAGCCCGAAGTCATCGACGGTATTTTGGCCGATTCACGTAAACACAATCCAGAGCTGGGCATCACCGGCATCCTCTGCTATGGCGCAGGCATCTTCTTACAAGCGATTGAAGGCGGGCGCGGGCAAGTCAGCGAGCTGTACAACCACATTTGCAAAGACAAGCGTCACAAGGATGTGGTGCTGCTCGATTTCCAAGAAATCGCTGAGCGCCGCTTTGGCGGATGGAC
>JANMFP010000340.1:0-2508 GCA_031378135.1 Variovorax sp.
TTGATCACGGTCATTTAACCATGTTGGCCTGATGGCTCGACGCACCGCAAAAACCACCGCTGCTTGCCAAAGATTTTCTTGGGTAATAAAAAATCCACGGGCACTTCCGTACCCCGACGAAAAGATGACTGTTTGCTGTTCTGCATGCTGCAGGTCATTTACACCAGACAACATATACCCAATTGCGTCATCTGCCCACTTTGTATCCCTTAAATCTTTGGTTGCTGTCGCGGGTTCGACTGCATTTTTAAGAGGCAAAACCTCAATATTGTTCGTCTTTGGTCTTACAAACCATTCGCTTAAATATTGATTATTGGGTACGCTGAAGAAAGTTTTCTCACCAATTGAATTAGCCGCTTTGTCTAATACTTCAGTAAGAATTTCGGATACTCGCGTTTTTGTATTCTGGCCTGTTTTCCAAACCAAGAATCCAATTGGGAATTTACCGCTCAAGCCATCAAAAGCTTGGTTGTGCACTACGAATCCACCCAAATACACAGCAGGCCACGCCGCGCGAAACTCAGCAAGAGTTGGCGCATTAACGTACTTCATAGTGCTAAACATCGCCAACGTAGCTTTTGGAATTTCTTGCGCAATTCGGGCAACAAACTGGGTGTACAACTCATTGCTTGCTTTTCCATAGAGCGACATTGAGCGTTCAGCAAATTTTGTTTTTGAAACGCCTTTCTTGTTTTCTGCATCCTGCAAGCCTGTCGAAATGTTTTCAAAATTCGTGGCTTCCGCATACGGCGGATTAATCAGCACGAGAATCTTTTTCCCCTCCGCAATGGCTTGTCGGAGGCCAGTGGGCACTTTGTTGGTCAGGCTGTAATCGATGTTGCCGAAATCATCAATGTCGTCGTTCAAGTAATCGTATTGAAAGCGCTGCGCGGCGACGCAGGTTTTGGTGGCCTTCATCACATCCACATCCGCTTCATCGAGCGTGCTCATATAGATATTGCGGGGGTTGCTGTGTTTAACTTCTAGATTGCCCACGCCGCAGCACATATCCCAGACGATGTAGTCTTTTTGCCAGTTTTTGCCCAGCGTTTCTGCGAGCTTGTCGTAGGCTTTATCGACGACATGCAGCGGCGTGTAATAAGCGCCTTTGAAGCTGCGCTCATCCAGCGGAATCAAGCTATCGCGGCGCTCTAGCAAATAGTTACGGTGCTCGGCCTTGGGCGGCTTGTGGTAGATCGCCCAAAACTGGCGATAGCCTTCTTTGCTGCCCAGCTCGTAAATTTTGCCACCCAAGCTGAATACGGGCGCACCGTTTTTATGCAGCAGCTCGGCGGGCAGGTTCACATGGGTGGAAACTGTGCCATCGTGCATGATGTCGGCAAAGAACAAGAGCGCGTAATCTTCCTCTGCCACGCCTATGATCTCGCGCCCCACCATCACGACCCATTTATCAAACACCTGCTTCAAATTGTCTGGCGTGATGGGTGTGCGGATGATGTCGCCAGATTTAATGGCGGCTTTGACGGTGCTAATGAACTCTTCTTCATGTGTCGAAATTTTGAACGACACAAAGTGCGCGCCAATGTGCGCTGAGACGACTTCCAGCGCTTCTGAGGTGTATTGGCTCGCCGACTTGCCCCATTTGATCTTGGTTTTCTGCAAGAAAGGAATCACGTCCGAACTGCGCATAATCGCAGCTTTTTCGGTGTCGATGACGGCTAAAAATGGCGGTAAATCCTCGCCTTTTTTCAACGCCATGTCCACGTAATGCAGCAACTGGGTAAATATGGCGTAGCTGGATTCTTTGGCAGTGTGTTTGGCTTCAAACCAAATTTCTTTGCTTTGAATATCGATCAAGCCCTTGGTGTGGCCTTTGATGCCAAGAGCTTTGATGTAAGCGTCTTTCACATCTTCTTCGGATTTGGCTTTTTGTAGGGCAGTGTACAGGCTCATGCGAGTAGTGTAGCGAAGCAGAAAAGCTTTACGGTAGCACGCCGCAGTTACTATGAAAAAAATAGCATTACGAGCATACTCTATGCCGGCTACAGGAGCTTTCTGCCATTAAAGCTCTCATTCAGGCTTGATTTAGATTTTGGTAGAGTAATTGGCAGTTGCGCGGCACATAATCTGCGCGGTTTGCTATTTATTTAGGAGTGAGCAGCGCTATGTTTTCTGCTCAAGTCCCAAGCTAATGCACGTTCTGTGGCATGAGCGAGTGGGTTGAATGTGACCCGCTGCAAGCACCGCTATTTCTTTTTAACCACTGGCTTGGCAGCCTTAGCAGCGGGCGCCTCATATTTCGCGAGCATCGCTTTCGCATCATCAAAAAGCGCCCGGCCATCAATGCCGCGCTTGTGCATATCAATCATCCAATCGGCTTGTACGGGCTTGGCCGCTTCGACCCACCGCGCGACTTCTGCCGCGGGCAAGGTGTAGAACTGATTGTTTGAAGCTTTGGCTTTCGCGCGCGCAGGCGCTGCGCTGTCGTCCCACATTTTGCCCATGCGGGCGGAGAGCTCCGCGCCGGAGTTGCGATCAATCACGGCT
>JANMFP010000370.1:0-1663 GCA_031378135.1 Variovorax sp.
CGGCACCACCTATTTGCTCGGCCGCGTGACGCAGCGAGAGGCAACGCGAGCCACAGAAATCGCCCGCACGACGCCTGGCGTGCAACGCGTCGTGCGCGTGCTGGAGATCATCAGCGAAGAAGAATTGCTGCGCTTGCTGCCGCAGCAGCCTAAGCCGGGGACGGCTGCGCCTGCGCCTGCGAATGGCTGATGCTTGAATCGATATAGAAAACTCTTTCGCGCCCTCTGCGTTCAAAAAAGCGTTCGTTCTGATTTTCGTACCTGACATGTAACTTGACTACGGCGACAATGCCATGATGCAAGCTTGCTGGCTTGGCCTGCACTTGCCCACAGAAATTTCGGAGACTCCATGAAAGAACGCATCCCTACCCATGCTACAAAAATCGTAGCAACTATCGGCCCGGCCTCAAGCACAGTAGAAATGCTTGAGGCGATGATTCGCGCCAAGGTGAGCGTGGTGCGCCTCAATTTCAGCCATGGCACGGCGCAGGATCATATTGATCGGGCGCATATGGTTCGCGAGGCATCTCGCCGCGCAGGCCGCGTGGTGGCGATCATGGCGGATTTACAAGGGCCAAAAATTCGCGTGGGCAAGTTTGCCGAGGGTAAAGTGCAGCTTGAGAATGGCGCGTCTTTCGTGCTGGATGGTGATCGCAAAGAATTAGGCGATGTGCATGCCGTGGGCTTGGATTACAAAGAGCTGCCACGCGAAGTGAAAAAAGGCGATGTGCTCTTGCTCAACGATGGCTTGATTGTTTTAGACGTCACGGCCATCAAAGGCGAAGCGGTGCACACCGTCGTGCGCTTGGGCGGCGAGTTGTCCAATAACAAAGGCATCAACAAGCAAGGCGGCGGCTTAACAGCGCCCGCACTGACTGCCAAAGACATGGAAGACATTCGCACGGCGATGAGCTTTCAAGCCGATTACGTGGCCGTGAGCTTCCCGAAAAACGCCACCGATATGGAGATGGCGCGCCAGTTGTGCAACGTCGCTGGTGCTGAGTTCAAGCACAAGCCGGGCTTGATTGCGAAGATCGAGCGTGCAGAGGCCATTCCGCATTTGGAGGCTATTCTGCGAGCCTCAGACGGCATCATGGTCGCGCGCGGTGATTTAGCGGTCGAGGTGGGCAATGCCGCTGTGCCTGCGCTGCAAAAGCGCATGATCAAAATGGCGCGCGAGATGGACAAAGTGGTGATCACTGCCACGCAAATGATGGAAAGCATGATCACCAACCCCGTCCCCACGCGCGCCGAGGTAAGCGATGTGGCCAACGCCGTGCTCGATGGGACGGACGCCGTGATGTTGAGCGCCGAGACGGCTTCTGGCAAATTCCCGCTCGAGACCGTGAAAGAAATGAGCCATGTATGCGAAGCGGCTGAAGGCGCAGAAGATGTCAAGCTCGATGCAGATTTCACCGGCAAGACGTTCAACCGCATCGATCAATCCATTGCGATGGGCGCGCTCTTTACAGCGCATCACTTGGGTGCGAAAGCGATTGTTGCGCTCACCGACAGCGGTTCTACGCCCCTGTGGATGAGCCGCCACCGTATCCACGTGCCGATTTACGCGCTCACACCTAAAGAAAGCACGCAGCGCAAGATGGCGCTGTACCGCAATGTGCGCCCGCTGTTCATGGAAATCTCCAGCGACAAAGACAGCGCC
>JANMFP010000389.1:0-1615 GCA_031378135.1 Variovorax sp.
GGATTACACCTGCGATCAGAATTTTGCGGCCTACACCGCAGCCGATCATGAAACATGGCGCAAGCTTTATGCGCGGCAAGCGGCTTTGTTGCCAGGTTTAGCAGCGCAGCGCTTTATGGATTTGCTGCCCAAGCTGGATGCCGCTGATGGCATTCCACGCTTTGAGGCGATCAATGCGCGGCTCATGCCAGCGACGGACTGGCAATTGGTGGGCGTGCCGGGGCTGATCCCTGAGGTGCCGTTTTTCACGTTGCTGGCGAACCGCAAATTTCCCGTCACGGATTGGATTCGCACGCCAGAGGAATTTGATTACGTCGTCGAGCCCGATATTTTTCACGATCTGTTTGGGCATGTGCCTTTGTTGTTTGACCGCACTTATGCCGACCATATTCAGGCGTATGGCAAAGGCGCTTTGAAAGCGCATGCCTTGGAGCAGGGAGATCCGTCGTGCCGCGCAGCAGTGGAGCATTTGTCGCGGCTGTATTGGTACACGATTGAGTTCGGTTTGCTGCGCGAAGGTGATGCACTGCGGGCGTATGGTGCGGGGATTTTGAGCAGCCCGGGGGAGTTGCTGCACAGCGTGCGTTCAAGTGATCCGAAGCGCTTGCCGTTGACGAATACATCTGAGCTGCTGCGGTGTATGGCATCACGCTACAAGATTGATACGTTTCAATCGCAGTATTTTGTGATTGATTCTTTTAAAGATTTATTGGCTTTGACTGCGCCTGATTTCACTGCGTACTATCGTTCTTTGGGCGCTTGAGTTTTTTTTGCTGTTTCTGGGGGATCGCGCTTCGGGCGCGCTTTGCTGCGTGTCCCCCGGCGGCGTGATGCTTTGTTTTTCTCCGAAAGACAAGTTTCGCCGCCTCCTCCTTTACCTCCGCAAAGCACGCCCGAAGCGCGATCTTGCGAGAGCTGTCATGTGCATCAATTAAGACATTACTCCGGCTCGCGACTATTGCTTTTCGTGTCACTCAGATTATTCGCAGCCATCGACATGGCGCATGTACCGCAGCTACCATATTGGAGGAGGCGGGGCAAGCGTCTATCCGAAGTGAGGCAGCACTAAAACCCGCCGGGGGACATTTGCGGAGGTGCATGCGCCGTGTCGATGGCGGGTTCAGCAACAACCCAAGTGCGAAACAGCAGCAAGTAATCCAACCAACCAACTTACCGAGTGATAGCCTCAGCCCGCACTCGCTGCACATCCGAAAAAGTAATGCATTGCCTTCTCGCCGTCCCTTTGTAGGCCAATAAAAAGCTGGTGTACGAATTGCTCTGATACGGATCAGAAATCATGTAGCCCACGCGATCTCTGCAGCGGCCCGATGAGCAATCCTTCAAAGTGGCACCATAGACCACACGGCCATCCCGTGTGAGGCCGGGGAAGGCGCTGGCTTGTAGCTCGAAGTCTTGGCCTGTTGCGCGGCCTTCTAGCTCAAAGGGGGCGATGTTGAAGGGGCGTTGTAGCTCTCGGCTGTACCAATGGGCTTGGGCGTTGTATTCCCAGGCTAAGTTGGCTGCAGAAGTGCCTTGAGGGAAACCAAAAATCGCTTTGCCGCTGGAAAAATCAAAGGCTTCGCGCAGTTCGCAGGCTTTGCCACTTTCACCGAAA
>JANMFP010000397.1:0-1518 GCA_031378135.1 Variovorax sp.
GCGCGTGGTCTGCGGCAACTGGGTGCATCACGAGACGATTGCAGGAAAGTCCACGCCCATCGTGCTGATGGGCGATGCAGCGCACACGGCGCATTTCTCCATTGGCTCAGGCACCAAGCTGGCATTGGAAGATGCGATTGATCTAGCAGATGAGTTTTCAAGGCATTTAGAAGCCAAATCGGCAGGTGGCCGGCATAAAACAAGCGTGAATAGCTATGAATTTAATAGCACTGCGCTGAGTGAAATTCTGCAAGCCTATCAAGCGCGTCGCAGCGTTGAAGTGCTCAAAATTCAAAACGCCGCGCGCAATTCCACCGAGTGGTTTGAAAACGTAGATCGCTACGCGGGCATGGAAGTCGAGCAGTTTTATTACAGCTTGCTCACACGCAGCCAGCGCATCAGCCACGACAACCTTCGCGTGCGCGACGATAAATGGCTGCTCGGCTATGAAAGCTGGTTTGGTAAACGTCCGAACGCCAAGCATCCCGTGTTGCCGATGCTCACGCCTTTTTCTGTGCGCGATGTGCAACTGAAGAACCGTATCGTGGTGAGCCCGATGGCGACTTACAGCGCGGTCAACGGTGAGCTACAAGATTTTCATTTGGTACACCTTGGCGCTCGCGCCTTGGGTGGCGCAGCGCTCGTGATGGTGGAAATGACATCTCCGACGATGGATGGCCGCATCACGCCTGGCTGCCCGGTGCTTGAAACCGACGCGCAGCAAGCCGCTCTCGCTCGCATCACACAATTTTTCAAAACCCATGGCAAAGCGAAGCTGGGTTTGCAGCTCGGCCACAGCGGGCCCAAAGGCTCAACTCAACTTGGCTGGGAAAAAACTGATGAACCCTTAGCAACTGGCAACTGGCCTTTGATTGCCGCTAGCGCTGTGGCTTACGGCGAACAAAATCAAACGCCCAAAGCCATGACGCGCTTTGACATGGATCGCATCACGGCAGCTTTCGTTGCGAGCACTAAACGCGCGGAAGCAGCCGGCATGGATTGGCTCGAACTGCATTGCGCGCATGGTTACTTGCTCTCCAGCTTCATCTGCCCACTCACCAATTTGCGCACGGATGAATACGGCGGATCTTTAGAAAACCGCTGCCGCTATCCGCTTGAAGTGTTCAAAGCCATTCGCGCCGCTTGGCCGCCGCAATTGCCGATCAGCGTGCGCATCTCCGCGCATGATTGGGCAGAAGGTGGCAACACGGATGAAGATGCTGTAGCAATCGCCCGCCTCTTCCAAGCCGCTGGCGCAGACATGATCGACGTATCGAGCGGCCAAACCACTCGCGCCGCCAAGCCCATCTATGGCCGCATGTACCAAACGCCATTCGCCGACCGCATCCGCAACGAAGTGGGCATCGCCACGATTGCGGTGGGCGCCATCACCGAAGCAGACCACGCGAACAGCATCATCGCCGCCGGCCGCGCCGACCTCTGCGCCATCGCCCGCCCGCACTTGGCCGACCCCGCATGGACGCTGCACGCCGCCGCCCAGCAGCAAAGCCGCGATGT
>JANMFP010000404.1:0-3304 GCA_031378135.1 Variovorax sp.
GAATGCTTCTGAATTGATAGCAAATTCGGCCTTGAATTCATGGACTAACTGATCGATCAAAAGCAAATTATCTTGTGGTGTTTGCGGATGCGTGATGATCACTCGCGGTATGAGTTCTTGCAGAGTTTGCACGGTGGGCCAGGTGTTTTCGTCCTTGTTCACGATCACATGCGTGGCTTGTAGCTTTTTGATCTTGGCGAGGTTCACATTTTTGGTGCCGCCTACTTTTGGAATGTTTTTGAGCACCTCTGCCGGATGAATACAAAACCCTGTGCGCCCCACCAAGTAAGCGCCCAGCCCTAAATCGACCAAAAGCTCGGTGATGCTTGGTACAAGGCAGACGATGCGTGGCGCAGATGTCACAAAACTAACTGAAATGAAAAAATTTTTAGAGGGAGGCCTAGCTTTGCAGCCAAAACTTTGACAGTTTCTTATTCTGGCTCATAATCTTGTGCGTGTACGCACATTGACATTGCTCATTTAGGATATGTCAATGTTTTTACATAGGTCGGGTGATCGGATTGCAAGTGCAGCGCAACGAATGATGCAGTGCTCAGGACTCCGTCGCTTTTTAGTATGTTTAACGGAGTCCCGCGCTTGAAATCAAGCGCTGGCATTGATAGGTAAAGACAAGATGGGTAATCGACTGTACGTGGGCAATCTGCCCTATTCTGTGCGTGATGAAGATTTGCAATCCGCATTTGGCGCGTTTGGTTCAGTAACAAGTGCGCGTGTGATGATGGAGCGCGAAACAGGCCGCTCCAAAGGTTTTGCTTTTGTGGAAATGGCAGACGATGCCCAAGCCCAAGCAGCGATTGCTGGCATGCATGGCAAAGAGCTCGGCGGCCGCGGCGTTGTGGTCAATGAGGCCCGCCCAGCTGAGGCACGCCCTCCACGCGAAGGTGGCGGTGGCGGCTATGGCGGCGGTGATCGCCGTGGTGGCGGTGGCTACGGCGGCGGTGGCTACGGCGGCGGTGGTGGTGGTGGTGGCTACGGTGGTGGTGGCAGTCGCGGCCCATACGGTGGTGGTGGTGCCGGCGGTGGCGGTGCTGGCGGTAGCGGTGGCGGTGGCGGCAACGATGGTGGCTTTCGCAGCCCCTACGGCGGCGGCGGTGATCGCCGTGGCGGTGGTGGTGGCTACGGCGGCGACAGAGGTGATCGTGGTGGCGACCGTGGCGGCGAGCGCCGTGGTGGTGGTGGTGGTGGTGGTGGTGGTGGTGGCTATGGCGGCGACCGCGGCGATCGCGGCGGTAGTGATCGCGGCTGGGGCAACAATTAAACACACCTCTGTTGTGCTTGATAAACACAATAAATGCGCCGTGCACATCGACAACAGATGAGCCAAGCACATTGACAACAGTTGCACCAAGCGTGTTGAAAGCTTGTGTTTTCGAATTTGAAAACGGACTTAAGTCGCAAAAACGGCTGTTTTTTAGCCTTTTTGCGACAGTTTCTTTGTAATACAAAGGTTTTACGGTAAAAATTCACACATGTCTTGGCTCAACTGGTTCTCAAGTAAAAAAACTCTCACTCTGGCGAACTCGCGGGGTGCGCCATCTGATGTACTCACATCGCAGCAGATGGATTTCACGCGGCCCATGATGGGCAGCAAAACGGCAAATGGTGCGGCTCAGCCCGCAGCTGCGGCCTCTGCACAACGCTTAGAACAGCGTCGCACCGAGCGCAATGCCAAGCGCGAATTGCTTTTTCAAGTGGTGCGCGAATCGATGGTGCGTGTGGGCGTGCTGTCTTCCGCTTTTAAATTCAAGGTGCTCTCACTCGATCAGCGCGGACGCAGCTTCTTGGTGATGATTGAGCTTTCCGCTGAATTCAGTGGCGAGGTCGAAAAACTCGCTGAGATTGAAAACATGATCGCGCAAACCGCGCGCCACCGCTTTGACATCATTGTGCAAGCGGTGTATTGGCGTTATTTCAATGGTGCCTCGGCTGCCATTTCTGCGGCATCGAGCGCGCCAGCGCCTCTTTTGGGTGCGATACATTCTCCGATTTCACGCCCAGCGCCTTTGTTTGCCATGGATGGCGCGGCTGCTACTGCTGCGGCTGCTGCGGCGCACGCCAACGCTTATGCGGCAACACAACCCGTTCAAGTCGTCAAAGCCGCAGCGCCGCTGGCACCCAACATCACAGGCTCCTTCCCCATCATCGGCGCCACCGCGTCCCAAAGAGCGGCAGCGACCCAACCTTTACCTGTCGCTCAAACGAGCCCCGAAGATCTGAGCGATGATGAAGTAGCGGCTTTCCGCCGTGCGCTTGCCGCAGGTGCTGCGCAAGGTGCCATGGCCGTTCACGCATCGTTGCCGAACGCTGCACCTCAACCCACAGCGCCTCAATACGCAGCGCCGACGGCCTTGCAGATGCCTGCTTCAAAGATCATTCCAGCTAAAAAAGCCCCTGAGCCCACGACGCTTGATAAAGCGCGCAGCAAGCTGCTTCTCACCGGCTACGAAGACACCGAGATGGCCGATGACGATCCGATACCCGCTCTGAGCGGCACACAATACGGCGAATTGCGCTAAGCATGCCCTTGGGAGGCGCCATGTTGCGCTTCGCTTCAAACAAACCAGACACTACGATGAACGTGCGCCAACTGGTCGATGCTATTGCCGCGCTTGACGAGAAGGATGCTTTGCAATGCCGACTTGGGCATGAGGGCTGGAAATTACTTGCGCCCTATCTTTCTTTGCATTTCCTCCAAGCCGGCATGGTATTGATCAACGAGGGCGACAGCGATCGCACGCTCTTCATCTTGGCCGAGGGCGAGCTCAAAGTGCAATCGCGTGGCCACGATATTGCACGCCTCAAACCGGGCACTGTGGTTGGCGAAGGCGCATTCTTTTCAGGCGAACCCCGCAGTGCCACGATTTCTTCTGTGGCCCATGGCATTGCTTGGAGTTTGACCTGGGCCAAGTTTGAAGCAATGTCAGCCCAATACCCTAAGCTTGCGCTTGATCTCACCAAAGGCTTGGCTGCCGTGCTCGCGGTGCGCATGCGCGAGGCGATTTTGGTGGGCCAGTTTGTATAAATCTATGGATTCACTCACCCACACGCTTGCAGATTTTCTGCGCCAACACATCCGCACCGTGCCCGATTGGCCCGAGCAGGGCGTGCAGTTTCGCGATATCACGCCGCTCCTGCAAAACCCTCGCGTCTTTCGCGTGTTGATTGATGCCTTCGTGCATCGCTACATGGAGGCCGGCATGCGCCCCGATGTGGTGGCGGGGCTGGATGCACGCGGCTTTATTTTGGGCTCGGTGATTGCTTATGAGCTGGGCTTGGGCTTTGT
>JANMFP010000424.1:0-5065 GCA_031378135.1 Variovorax sp.
GCACAGCATGGCAGTCGAGATGATGATCATGCGCAGAGGCGGCATCGCGCGCGTGCGTGATTGCAATAAGCCGAGTGCGATCAGCACCAGCAGCAAAGGCCAGATCCATACGGGCGCCTTAAAAAAGATGTCAGTCATGAAGAGTCCTCTGAAGCTTCGATTTACCAAGGATCGCGCTGTGCGGCCAAGGCTTGGCGTTCGCTTTGCAGCAAGCGCTCATGCAAAGCGTTGCCGGGGCTACCGAGCCAAACGACGGCCCCATGTAGGGTTAAGCCCAAACCCCAACCAGCCAGCGGAAAAATAGCCCAGGGCTTGCCACTGGCCAGCGAGATGGCCATCAGCACGGCATTCACGCAGGTAAATACGGCGGCATGGATGAACCAGCTAAGCTTGGCGCTCGCTCGGCGGCGAGCGAGGCGTTCGATGTCTGGTGCGGAGAGTGATGAAAGTGTTTGCATGCCGTGACTGTGCCGATGCGAAGCAAAAGCAGCCAGCGGTTTGCGATGAAATGCAGAATATGAGGTGCGAGATGCCGATAGGCTGTGCGAAATCTCACGATTCAAATGCATGAAAGCCCCAGAGCCTTGCAGGCGCTGGGGCTTTCATCAAAGTTAATGCAGGAGTTAAGCGATCAGAAGTTAAGCGATCAGAAGCTCGCTGATCAATCGATTTTCGCGCCGCTGTCTTTCACGATTTTTGCAAAGCGTGGGCCTTCTTTGGCGATCAAGGCGGCGAAGTCTTGTGCACTGCCGCCGACCAGCTGATAGCCGGCTGCCTCAATTTTCTGAGCGGTGGCAGGATCTTTGAGGGCTTTTTGCAATTCACTTTCTAATCTGTCCACGACGGCTTTTGGCGTGCCCGCAGGGGACACCCAGCCATGCCAGCTTGTGAGTTTGTAGTCTGGAAAGCCAGCCTCAAGGCTGGTGGGCACATCGGGCAAAGCGATGGAGCGCTTGCCGCCTGTGACGGCTAATGCGCGCACTTTGCCAGATTTGATATGCGGGCTGCTCAGGCTGATCGCATCAAACATCACATCGATGCTGCCGCCCAGCATGTCGCGCACGGCATCGGCGCTGCCGCGATAGGGAATATGCGTGATGAAGATTTTGTTTTGGCTTTTGAACAACTCCAGCGCAAGATGCGGCGCGCCGCCATTGCCGCCTGAGCCCATATTGAGCTTGCCGGGATTGGCGCGTGCGTAGTCACGCAGCTCAGCCAGGGTTTTGATCGGCAGATCAGAGCGCACCGTCACGACGAAAGGCAAATCGACGAGATAAGACAAAGGCACGAGATCCTTGGCGGGCGAGAAGCTCATGTTTTTGTACAAAGCAGGATTGATGCTCATGAGGCCGGAATGCGTATGCATCAGCGTGTAGCCATCGGCTGGGCTGCGAGCCACGATCTCGCCGGCCACATTGCTGCCTGCGCCCGCGCGGTTTTCCACCACGAAGGACTGGCCGGTTTGCTCGCTCATGCGCTGTGCGACGATGCGCGCGAGTACGTCAAGCCCGCCGCCCGCTGTGAAGCCGACCAAGACTTTCACGGGCTTGTTGGGATACGTGATGTTTTGCGCGTGAGCTGCCGGCGCGCTGATGAGTGCAAACAGCAACAAGGCGCTGGCAGTGATTAATTTTTTGAATGGTTGAGTTTTGGATGCAGGGGTGAACATATTTGTCTCGTGATTTGAATGTTTGTGAAGTCTATTCGATGCGTTTTTTGCGATCTGAGTTGTGACAAAAGCCCCGATGTTTTGCCGCACTATTCTTGTCAAGCTTGGGGCTCATCTTGCAAGCCATTGATCGAGTTTTTCTATTCTTTTCAGCCCCAGCCAACTGGCCTTGTCACCCAACTCTTTCATGAGCTGCGGCCAGATGCGTTGCATCACTTCGGCCTCTACGAAAGCATCGGCGGCAGCCTCGTGCCGTGCAGGGCAATCGAGATTGAAATGCTGCAGCCATTCATCCAAGTCTGCTGCTTTGGCATCGGCTTGCGTGACGGCGCAAAGCTTTTCAATATCGAGCCATGGGTTAGGCAAAGGCTTGCCGAGCTCAGAGAGGAAGTGGCGATCAAGCATGATTTGGTCGAACCACGCATGAAAGGCGAGCAGGGGAGCATCGGCCAAAAAATCGCGCAACAGAGGCAGCGCTTGCCAGCCAGGTAGGCCCATTTTCTGGCGCTGCATGCCGATGCCGTGAATCAGGATGTTGTCTTTGTCTTCCACGGTGCGCTTAGGCTTTATCACGATTTCAAAACTGTCGCCGGGGTTGATGCAAAGGGTGCGCGCTGCCCAATCAACTTGCAGGCCGATGCAGGCTACGGCCAAGAGCTGGGCTTTTTGCGGATCGAGCCCACTGGTTTCTACATCGAGGACGACCCAACGCTCTTTCCCACGCGTTTGGGTTGGCATCGCCATGTGCTTGGAGGTGGTTTTCGGTTTGAACCAATCGAGAAGACTCATATGGCAGTCTCGATTCAGCGTTCGTAATCCATGCGCATTCGCGCTTGCAGATCTTGCGCGACGCGGCAGGTTTCTTTGAGGATGCGGCGATCAATCGTGTTGAGGCGACGAATATCGATGCGGTTGGGTTCATCGGGATCGCCTAGGCCCACGAGCCCTGAAGGGCTTGTTTCAATGCTATGCATACCCTGCGCGATGTCAATCTGAACGCGAAGGCGCAGGGTTTGCAAAAACTCAAAGCCGCCGATCCAGCCTTCATATTCCCGCTGCTTGATATTGAGCTTCTTGCCAATAGCGGCAAGGCGGGCGCGCGTATTGGTGTCAAGGATGCCATGTGCAAGCGCATACAAGCGCGCGGCATCCACGAAGATAGCTGTGCCACGCAGCTTTAAATCGACCGTGCCATCATCGTGCGTGTCAATCGCACCTGTCCAAGTCAGCGGCGGCGTGCGCTGCAAAGCATTGATGGCTAGCAGCATCAGAAAACGTTTTTTGTTGCCTGCTTGTGTGGTGATCACATCGCGCAGCTGCGAGGCCAATGCTTTTGCGCCCCACAGGCCACGCAGATCAAAAAAGATGCTGGCGTTCAGCAAATCTTCCGGCTCGCCCACGCCAATCCAATGCATGAAGCGCTCTTGCCATTCGCTCAAAGTCAGGCAGAGCTCGGGGTTGCTCGCCATGATGTTGCCTATGCAGAGCGGGTAGCCGCATTCGTCAAGTGTTTCGTTGGCCTGCTGTGCTAACGCAAGCCATTTGCTGCGGTCGGCATCGCTGGTATCGTCTCGCAAAATCAAGGCATTGTCTTGATCGGTCGCCACGGTTTGCTCTTCGCGGCCTTCTGAGCCGAGTGCGATCCAGCAGGCTTGCAGCGGGTCGAGGCCATGTTCAACAGACAGCAAATCGAGCAAGCGCTCGGTGAGCAAATCATTCAAGTGGCTCACCAGTGCCGTGAGCTGACGCGATTGGATGCCTTGGCCCAGCAGCCGAGCGGCAAATTGGCGGATATCCGGGCTTAAGCTTTTGAGTTGATCAATGCTGCTCGCGCCGCGCAAAGCGTTGGAGAGTTGCTGCAAGCTCATGCGCTGCATGGCAAATAAATCTCGCTCCGAGACGATGCCCACCACCGCACCGCCTCGCGTGATCGGCACATGCCGAATCGCGTGGCGCGACATCAGCAGCGCTGCATCTTGCGCTGTGTCGCTCACATCCAGCGTGCGCACGGGGGAGACCATCACCTGCGAGATGGGCGTGTCGAGCGACACGCCGGGCAGTGTGACTCTGCCTAAGATGTCGTAGCGCGTGAGGATGCCAACGGCATGTTGCGCATCATCCGTCACCAGCATCGAGCCAATGCGCATTTGCTGCATTTTTGATAGCGCCTCACGCAGAGGATTTGCCGGCGAACAGCTGATTGGGGCATTTTTAATGAGGCTGCCAAGTGGCGTCTCCATGCTTTGCTCTGCGAGCACGCGAGAAGCCATCTCGCTTTGCAAGGCCTTGCGCGAGAGGCCAAGAAAATGCTGAATGCGTTGGTTCAAAAAATCTGCAAACGGCGCGCTCAAGCCTGCCAGCTCTTTGACTGTGGCAATCGGCAGCGCTAGCGCAAAGCAATCTTCCGTGGCTTGGTAAGTGGCCGTCACAGCGCGATTGCCCACCACAGCGCTCACCGGAAACAGCTCTCCCGCTTCATACAAAAACGCGCCGCCATTGAGCTCGGCCAAGCCCTGCGTGCCCGTGACGGCGCCTCGGCGCACAAAAAGCAAATGCTGAGCGATGCCATCACCCGGGCTCATCACTTGTTCGCCAGCAGCAAAGTAGCGCTGCTGACTGCCCGCTACAAATGCGCGGATATGCTCGGTTGCCATTTGGTCAAACGGCGCATTTGCGCTTAGCTCTTTGGTCAATTGCGCGATCAGGCTGCTGGCGGGTTGAGAAATCACGGGGTTGCTGCTCATAAGTGCAAGTTTACTCATTAGACACATACGGGATAGCCCGACTGCCTACAATGAGCACCATGAAGAAATCTCTATGGATTGGCGCTGTTGTTTTGCTCGCTGCTGCGGGAGGTGGCGCATGGTGGTATGCAAGCCAAGACAAGGCGGGCGATGTGCAATACCGCAGCGCAAAAATTGAGCGCGGTAATTTGGCAGCCAGTGTGTCAGCCAGTGGTGCGGTCAATCCAGTGACGCAGGTGAGCGTGGGCACGCAGGTCAGCGGGCAAATCAAAGAGTTGTATGTGGATTTCAACTCGGAAGTCACTGCGGGGCAACTGATTGCGCAGATTGATCCCGAGACTTTTGAATTCCGCGTGCGCCAAGCGCAGGCCGATGTGGATGCGGCGCGCGCTGCTGTGCTCACGGCGCAAGCCAATGTGTTGGCGTCGAATGCGGCGATTTCTCGCGCGCAGGTGGATGTGCAAGAGGCGCAACGTGATTTTGAGCGCAAGAAAGAGTTGGCAGACAAGCAGTTCATTGCGCAAAGCGAAGCAGATCGCGCGCGCGCCTTGGTGAACACTTCGGGTGAAAGCTTGAAATCCACCCAAGCGCAGTTGGCTGTGACAAATGCACAAGTGAAATCTGCACAAGCGAATGTGGCGCAGCGCGATGC
>JANMFP010000575.1:0-2790 GCA_031378135.1 Variovorax sp.
TTCACCGTATCGAGCTTGTTGGCCACCAGCACCACTGGCACGCCTTTGGCTTGCTTGCCCAAGAGCGAGAGCACTTTGGCATCTGCTCCCGACAAGCGCCCCGCCTCGACGATGAGCAAAATTAAATCGACGCCGCTGACTGCGCCTGTCACGGTTTTGTTCAGCGAACGATTCAGCGCCGTGCCGTGGCGAGTTTGGAAGCCCGGCGTATCGGCAAACACGAACTGCGCAGCACCTGACGTGCGAATACCCAAAATGCGATGCCGCGTGGTTTGCGCTTTTCGCGATGTGATACTCACCTTTTGGCCGACCAAGGCATTGAGCAAAGTGCTTTTGCCGACGTTGGGTTTGCCAACGATCGCGATCATGCCGCAGCGCTGAACCATTGGCTCGACAGTTGCATCAGACGACGATGCATCGCTGTCAGACGGCGCGGGTTTGCTGAAGAAAGCATCTAGCAATTGATCCGTGGGCACGTTTTTGGGTGCAGTGCTAGGTGCATTTTTAAGTGCATCTACAGGCGATGCAGTGTTTGCAGAACCCTTGGTACTTGTTTGAGATTTTTTCGTCATATTTTAAGCCTTTTAGGCAAGTAGCCGGCGTATTTACTGCGCAGAGTGCTATTCATTCAGTAGCATATCGGTTTTCAATGATGGCAACGCAAGCGAGAGATTAAGCAGGCATGGCCAGCAATTTGAGCATGGCAGCAGCGGCTTCTTGCTCGGCTGCACGCCTCGAATTTCCAAAGCCTCGCGCCTCGCGCTGCATTTCTGGAATCAAACATTGCACTTCAAAAGTCTGGCGATGTGCCGCGCCCGTGATGCTCATCACTTGATACGCCGGTAGCTTCATCTTGCGGCCTTGCAGCCATTCTTGCAGCTCGGTTTTCGCATCTTTAGCCGCTGCAGGCATTTCAGGATTGATGGCCACATTGTCAAACAGGCGATGCACGAGAGCGGAGGCTGTATCGAAGTTCGCATCCAAATAAACTGCGCCAATCACGGCTTCAAGCGCATCCGCCAAAATCGATGGCCGCTTGCTACCGCCCGAACGCAGCTCGCCTTCGCCCAGCCGAATCAGGCTGCCTAAGTGCAAATCTTGCGCAATTTTGTGCAGCGTGTCTTGCTTGACGAGATTGGCTCTCACTCGCGAGAGCTCGCCTTCTTGCAAGCCGCCCAATGCTTGGTAGAGCATGCCCGAGACGGCGAGATTGAGCACGGAATCACCCAGAAACTCTAAGCGTTCGTTATGATCCGCGCTAAAGCTGCGATGTGTAAGAGCCTGCTTGAGCAAGGCTGGCTTGGAGAAACTGTGTTGCAAGCGCTTCTGCAAAGATTCTAGAGCATCAGACATGCGCTGCCTACCCGAGGGTCTGATCCGTCAAACGCAGATGCATCACTTGCTGGCACCGTCGTATTTGAGCAGCAAATAGGCAGGGCCACCGAGGTGAATTTCTTTGGCGTAAGCGAACTTGACGACCACCTTGTCGCCATTTTTACTGATGTCAAGATCTTTGCCTGAGATAGCTTTGAAATCATCAATTTGCTGGGCCTTGTCAAAGCTATTGCGAATTTCCACCATGCTTCCTCCTGCAGCAGCAACTTTATTCACGGCTTTGCCAATAGCTTGATACTCGATCAAAGTGGGCACAACCTGCGCGGCAATCACACCACAAAAAGCCAAAGTGCCGCCCACGAAGAGCAGACCAATTAATGACAAGCCGCGTTGTTGAGATTTCATGATCGTCTTTCGTTTTTTAAATGCACTTCAACCACTAAAAATCAATGGAAGCCACCGATTCGACGTAGGTTACCAAAATTCATCCACACATAAAAGGCCTTGCCCACAATGTTTTGCTCGGGCACAAAGCCCCAGAAGCGAGAATCTTGGGAATTATCTCGATTGTCGCCCATCATGAAGTAGTGGCCAGCGGGCACTTTGCAGCTCACGCCTTCGAGGCTGTAGTTGCAATTTTCATAGTAGGGAAACTTCATCATCGGCGTGTTGCCAATCGCGCCGCCGGGATAAATAAGTAGCTTGTGTGGTATGGCTTGGCCAGGCAATTGTTCTTCAAATTGCGGGATGTACGTGGTTTGCGTTTCGTCGAAGAACTCTGGCAGTGTGGTTCGCTTGACCAATTCGCCATTGATGCGCAGCTCTTTGTTGGTGTAGGTGACTTGATCACCGGGCAAGCCCACAATGCGCTTGATGTAATCCACATTCGGATTGGGCGGGTAGCGAAACACCATCACATCGCCGCGCTGTGGGTTGTTTACTTCTATGATCTTCTTGTTGATCACCGGCAAGCGAACGCCGTAGGTGAATTTATTCACCAAGATCAAATCGCCGACCCAGAGCGTTGGGATCATCGAGCCAGTGGGAATTTTGAAAGGCTCAAACAAGAACGAGCGCAGCAAGAAAACGATACAAATCACAGGGAACAACCCCGCCGTCCAATCCAGCCACCAAGGCTGCTGCAATACGGCATCTTTAGAAGCCACCATTTCTTGATGGTGCGTCTCGGTCTTCATGATGCCCATTTTGGCGAGCTCTTCTTGGCGAGCTACTGCTTGGACTTCAATGGCTTCAGCAGCTTTCGCACGACCGGGCAAAAAGATGAAGCGCTCCAGCAGCCAATACACGCCGGTTACTATCGTCGCGATGAACAGCAGCAGCGAGAAATTACCCTCAAACACATTGAAATACCACGAAGCCGCATAGGCCACAAACAATCCGAGCACCACCGAAGTGATGCTGGGCATGAATTTCAGAAGCTTCTCAGACATTAAT
>JANMFP010000605.1:0-11234 GCA_031378135.1 Variovorax sp.
ATGGCCAAAGAAAGCCTGATGGAAGATATTGACATGTATGAGCTGCAGGCCAAACAGACAAGTGGCGCGGCCTTGACGAAAACTGAAGCCCTGCGCTTAGAGCTGCACGAAAAGGTCAATGCCCTGGGCATCGGCGCGCAAGGCTTGGGCGGTTTGACGACTGTGCTCGATGTGAAAATCAAGATGTATCCAACGCACGCCGCGGGCAAGCCGATTGCCATGATCCCCAACTGCGCTGCCACGCGCCACGCGCACTTGGTGATGGATGGCTCTGGCCCTGTCTATCTCGATCCGCCTTCGCTGGATTTGTGGCCCGATGTGCATTGGAAGCCAGACTATGTGAAATCCAAGCGCGTTGATCTGAACACGCTGACGCGAGAAGAAGTGGCCAGTTGGAAACCTGGCCAAACCTTGCTGCTCAACGGCAAAATGCTCACCGGCCGCGATGCCGCGCACAAGCGCATCCAGACCCTGCTCGCTGCGGGAGAAAAACTCCCCGTCGATTTCACCAACCGCGTGATCTATTACGTTGGCCCGGTGGATCCCGTCAAAGGCGAAGCCGTCGGCCCCGCCGGCCCGACGACTGCCACCCGAATGGACGGCTTCACAGAAATGATGCTCGCGCAAACTGGCCTCATCAGCATGATCGGCAAAGCAGAGCGTGGGCCAGAAGGTATTGCAGCGATTAAGAAACACAAATCGGCTTATTTGATGGCAGTCGGCGGCGCAGCGTATCTCGTTTCCAAAGCCATCAAAACCGCCAAAGTTGTCGGCTTCGCAGATCTCGGCATGGAAGCGATTTATGAATTCGATGTGGTGGACATGCCCGTCACGGTCGCAGTCGATTCCGGCGGCACAAGCGCGCACATTACTGGGCCTGCGGAATGGCAGAAGAAGATTGCCACGGGGGAGTTCAAAGGTATTGGGGTGATGGCGGGCTGATCGTGTTCGGCGACAGGATGATCTATCTCATGCATCGCGATGTCTTGGTTTTGAGACGCTGAAAAGCCATGTCAAACAGTCGTTTTCAAAAAATCTCCGCAATACTCTTTTGGGTATCTTGCTGCCTTGTTGCTCTATGGGCTGCCGCATCATATTTCTCAGCGCGCTTTGACTATCCGCTTGTGTCTAAACTTCCCTCCCCAAATGGAAAGATGACCATCTACGAGTTCACTGCAATGCACGACAATCTGGGGCACGCGCCCTATGGTCAAACACTGGCGCTTTCTCGTAGCTTCAACCTCCTCAACCCAGATAATGGATACGTATTCTTTGCAGGATATTGCAGACCGCTTCACTACGAGTGGCGCAGCGATGATGAGGTACTCATCCGATGCAAGCGGGTTAGTAGCCGCGATGCCACTCAGACTTTAGCCACTCTGATGTACGGAGTTAAGGTTACGTATATCGAAAATTAGTACGATTTGAGTTGCGCAGATCAGTTGCTTGCGTATTTCGGATCTCGAGGATTAAATTTGCACCATTCACGCGAAAAATCTCGCATGAATGGTGCAAATTGTTTAAAATCATAGACTTATGATCTATGAAAAGAGCCAATACCTTGCTTTTTCAGCCGATGCGCAGCGCACGGCGGCTAATTTGGAGCAGGCTTATAGCTTCTGGCTGGATTCGCGGCAGAGCCTGCAAAACTTGCCTGTTTCAATGTATTGGGCAGAGCGCTCTGGCAGCGAATATCTCTATGCCAAGCAAACCACGCAAGACAACGGCACAAGCCTTGGCGTGCGCAGCGCCGCTACCGAGCAGCAACTTGCTGCTTATTTGGAAGAGAAGCAACGACTGCAAGAGCGCGTGGCCAATGCCGATGAGTTGATTGCTACGCGCTCTGCGCTGTATCGCCGCATGCGCCTGCCATCGCTGCCGGATAAGCAAGCTGAGATTTTGCGCAAGCTCGATATTGAAGGCTTGCTGGGCACGGATTTGATGGTGGTGGGGACGAACGCATTTTCGGCTTACGAGTGGGCGGCGAATGCGATCTTTCCAGTGGGCAATGAAGAGACGCAGGACTTTGATTTAACGTGGTGTCGCGGCACGCGGGCATCGCTCGTGTTGGCCAGCGGGCAAGCACAGACGGGGCAGCAAGCAGAATCACGCAAGTCTCTGATTCAGGTGCTCAAAAGCATTGATTCGAGCTATACCGTTTCTAAGAAAAAGCCCTACCAAGCTTTGAATTCCGAAGGCTATGAGGTGGAGCTATTGGCCGCGCCTAGCTGCCATCCTCTTCCCAAAGATCAAGGTTTTGAACCCATGCCGACCTTGGTGGAGCAAGAGTGGCTGCTGCTGGGCAGGCCTGTGAGTGCAGTGGTTGCCACCGTGCGCGGCCGCGCTTGCCCTTTGACTGTGCCCGATCCGCGCTTCATGGCGCTGCATAAGCTCTGGCTTGCCGACAAGCCAGAGCGCAATCCTGCAAAGAAAGAAAAAGATCGCAGGCAAGGCCATGTGTTGCTGGACGCGGTTCGGCATTTCATGGAAAGCAGTCATCCGTTGAATGTGGATTTTGTGTTTGAGTTGCCCGAAATGCTGCGCCCTACCTTCGATGTTTGGTGTGCGGAGCGCCAATTTGTGCCCGCGCAATGAGCAGTTCATGCTCCCCCATTGGCATCTTCGATTCCGGCATCGGCGGTCTGAGCATTTTGAAGGCTTTGCGCGCGGAGTTGCCGCGAGAGCAGTGGGTGTATTTCGCGGATACGGCGCACAGCCCTTATGGGGAGAAGAGTGAGGCGTTTGCGGTGGAGCGCTCGCTGGCGGTGGCGCAAGAATTGATGGATGTGCATGGCATCAAGTTGTTGGTGGTGGCTTGTAATACAGCGACTGCGGCGGCGATTGGTGTGTTGCGCAAGCGCTATCCAGCCTTGCCTATCGTTGGTGTGGAACCCGCGCTTAAAACAGCTGCCAATGTTTCACGCAACAAGCGTGTGGCTGTGCTCGCGACGCGTGGCACTTTGCAGAGCGCGAAGTTTGCGCAGCTTAAAGCGTCTCTGGAGAGCCAAGCGGCGTTTGAATGCGTGTCGTGTGATGGTTTGGCGGAGCGGATCGAGCGCTTAACGGCCGACAATATGCCCTGGCATGACGCTCCTGATCTGATAGCACTGTGTGCAGGTTATATGCCGGGGAGAGGCAGTTTTTCTTCAAAAAATGCTGAGCTTGATACGCTGAAATTCGACACACTCGTTTTGGGCTGCACCCACTATCCGCTGATTCGCGAATGTTTTGTGCAGTTAGCAGGCGAGGGCGTGCACATGGTGGATAACGCGCTGCCTGTGGCGCTGCGCACAGCGCAATTGCTGATGGGCTTTGAGGCACCTGCGAATCAGACGGGTGGCGTGGTGTGGCGCAGCAGCGGCGATGAGGCGAAATTGGTGCAAGCGGCGCAGTATTGGGGCGTTGCTTAAGGCGGCTTCCTCTCAAAGATGCCTCGGAATAGCCCTTTGGAATAGCCCTTTGTAAAGCACTCGGGCATATCAGCTTGTTGCAACGTTCAAGCGCAACTGCCTGTAACATCAGATGATATTGATCTTGAGCATTTTTGAGACGCACTGAGACGCACTGAGACGCACATATGGCATCGAAAACGATTTATTCCGCTGTGGCGGTGGTGGGCATTGCAGCAGTTGCTGGTGCAGCTTATTGGTATCAAAGCAAACCAACAGGGCCGAAAGAAATCACTGCTACTGGCTCAGCTAGCGCTCCAGCCGCTGGTGCATCTGCAGCGGGTGGCGCGCCCCAAGGTGGTCAGAGGGGTGGAGGCATGCCATCCGTAGAAGTGGCCAAAGTGGAAGCTTCGCGCATTCAAGACGATGCGCAGGCGGTGGGCTCGCTGCGCTCTAAGCAAAATGTGATGCTGCGCCCCGAGGTGAGTGGCCGAGTGCAGACGCTGGGCTTTACCGATGGCGGCCGCGTGCGCCGTGGCGATGTGATCATGCAATTGGAAGATGGCTTGCAGCGAGCGGAAGTGCGCCAAGCGGAGGCGCAAATGTCGATTGCGCGGGCGAATCTGAAGCGCAACCAAGAATTGGTGGCGCAGAATTTTGTGGCGCAGCGCGTGCTCGATGAAAGCGCGGCGAACGTACAAGTGGCCGAAGCGCAAGTGTCGCTGGCCTGCGCGCGCTGGGATCGCATGAGAGTGATCGCGCCGTTTGATGGCACGGTAGGTATTCGCAACGTGAACCTTGGCGACTACGTGAAAGACGGCGCGGATTTGGTGAACTTGGAAGATTTGTCTTCGATGTTTGTGGATTTCCGCATGCCTGAGCGATTCATTGGCAAGTTGCGCCGCGATCAAGCGATTGAGATGCAGCTCGATGCGATGCCGGGGCGGCAGTTCAAGGCGAAGATCGATGCGATTGACCCGCAACTCGATGCGAATGGGCGCTCGGTGCTGGTGCGGGCGGTGTTGCCAAATACGGGTGGTGAGCCGATGGCGCAAAGGCCACAGGGAGGCCAAGGTGGGTCCGGTGGTAGGCAAGGCGCTGGAGCAGCGGGTACGCCAGCGGGTGCTCGAGGTGCGGCAGCCGGTGGCATGCCTGCTGATAAGCCAGTGGTCAGGCCAGCAGTAAGGCCAGCGGTAGGGCCAGCTCAGCGCCCGGCATTTGGGCCAGCAGCTTCAGCGCCTCGGCCAGTTGATCCGATTGCTGTGAGCTGTGCGCAATTTTCCAATGCGGCAGTCATGGCGCGAGCGTCAAATGCAGCGAGTGCTGCTCCCGCTGGGCGCGGCGCAGCGGCTGGCGGCGGTGCAGGTGTAAGACCACAAGCTGGTGGTGCGCCTGGAGCGAGTGGTTCTGGTCGCCCGGGTGGCCCCGGTGGGCCCGGTGCAGCGGCTGGAGGTGGCCCATTGCGCCCCGGTATGTTTGCGCGGGTGACGACGGTGTTCAACATCAAAGAAGCGGCGCTGTCTATTCCCGAAGAAGCTATCGTGCCGCAAGGCGGGCGGCAATTTGTGATCAAGGTCGTTGAGCAAACCGAGGCGCAGGGCAAAGAGATTGCAGACAAGCAAGCAGCGGATGCGGCGAAGGCGGCAGAAGCAGCCAAGGCAGCAGCGGCAGCATCTAGCGCTCCAGCTACAGGTGGTGGCGCAGGTGGTGGCGCAGGTGGCGCAACGGGTGGCGTGCAGCCTTACAACATGAATGGTTTTGTGGATGGCAAGCGCCTCGTATCGCAGCGCGTGGAAGTCAAGCTCGGCATCCGTCGCCCTGGCCGTGTGGAGATCACGGAAGGCTTGACCGAGACGGATACCGTGGTGGTTGCAGGGCAGCAGCGTTTGCAGCGCGACAACACACCTGTGCGCGTGATTGAGCTTGGCCGTGCGCCGGGCGGAGCACCCGGTGCACCTAGCGGTGCAGCACCAGGTGCAGGTGCTGCAAGCGCTAACTCAGCAGCAGGCAGTGTCAGCGGCACTGCGCCTGCGATGCCAGCGGCTGCTCCTGCAACCAGCCCAGCGCCAGCCGCAAGCCGCTAAGTCGCTAAGCCGTTAAATCAACCGCGGTTTAAAGTTTTAAAGCAGCGATCCTCAAGGAGCCGATCATGCAATTGCCAGAAATATCGATCCGCCGTCCGGTGTTTGCCACCGTGCTCTCGCTGCTGATTTTGTTGATCGGCTATGTGAGCTACACCAAGCTATCGGTGCGCGAATATCCAAAAATTGATGAGCCCACCGTCACCGTGACGACCAGCTACCGTGGTGCGTCCGCAGAAATTGTCGAGACGCAAGTGACCAAGGTGCTAGAAGATTCGCTCGCAGGCATTGAAGGCGTGGATGTGATCACCTCCATCAGCCGCCCTGAGCAAAGCCAAATCACCGTGCGCTTCAAGCTCACGCGCGAGCCTGATAGCGCAGCAGCCGATGTGCGCGATAAAGTCTCCCGCGTGCGCCAGCTCTTGCCCACCGATGTGACAGAGCCGCAAATTGCCAAAGTAGAAGCCGATGCCTTCCCCGTGATTTGGCTGGCGCTGAGCTCCGATACGCTCAATGTGCTGCAGCTTTCTGATCTGGCCAACCGTATCGCGAAGCCCATGCTGCAAACCGCCAGCGGGGCGGCTGATGTGCGCATTTTTGGTGAGCGCAAATACGCCATGCGTGTGAATGTTGATCCCGACAAACTCGCGGCTTATCGCCTCACCGTGCAAGATTTAGAAGACGCGCTGCGCCGCAATAACGTAGAAGTGCCCGCGGGTCGCATTGAGAGCCAGCGCCGCGAATTCAACGTCACTGCCGCCACAGATTTACAGCGGCCTTTTGAATTCTCGCAAGTGGTGATTCGCAATGTGAATGGTGTGCCGGTGCGCATTGGTGATGTGGCCACCGTGCGCCAAGGCGCAGCTTCTGAGCGCACCGCCACTCGGCTGAATGGCCGCGATGCGATCACGCTCGGTGTGATTCGCAATGCCACCGCCAACCCACTTGATCTTTCCGCAGATGTGCGCGAGATGATTCCGCGTATCAAGGCCAATTTGCCCGAGGGTATTGAAATTGATATTGCCAACGACAACTCCGTCTTCATCAAAGAATCCATCAAATCGGTGTACATCACGATTCTTGAAGCAGTGGTGCTCGTGGCTTTTGTGATCTTCTTTTTCTTGCGTAATTTCCGCGCTGCGATTATTCCGCTCGTGACCATTCCTGTCTCGCTGATTGGCTCGTTTGCGTTGATGGCGCTCGCAGGTTTCACGATCAACACGCTCACTTTGCTCGCGCTCGTGCTGGCGATTGGCTTGGTGGTGGATGATGCGATTGTGGTGCTGGAAAACATTTATCGCCACATCGAAGAGGGCAAGAAACCCTTTGATGCCGCCATCATTGGCGCGAAAGAAATTGCCTTTGCTGTGGTGGCTATGACGCTCACGCTGGCTGCCGTGTATGCGCCGCTGGCCTTCTCGCCGGGGCGCACGGGCAAGCTCTTCACTGAGTTTGCTTTGGCGCTTGCAGGTGCAGTGGTGGTTTCTGGATTTGTTGCGCTCACGCTCTCGCCCATGATGAGCTCGGTGTTGCTCAAACACAATCCGAATCCGCCGTTTTACGACCGCTGGATTGAGCGCTTTTTGGTAGGCGTCACCAATGGCTATGCCAAGTTGCTCGCATGGTCGCTCAAAGCGCGTTGGTTGATCGTGCTCATCATGATTGCCTCAGGCGTAGGCACATGGCTCTTTCTCAAAGACATCAAACGTGAGCTGGCGCCGCTGGAAGACCGAGGCGTGATTCTGAATGTGGTGAATGCACCGGATGGCGCCACGCTCGATTACACCTTACGCTACGTCGCTGCCATGGAGCGTATCGGCCAAGGCTACAAAGAGTTTGACCGCATCTTCACCGTAGCTGGCAACCCCACGGTGGCGCAGGCCAACGTATTTTTCCGCACCACACCTTGGGAAGAGCGCACCAAGCGCACGCCAGAATTGGCCCGCGAACTAGCGCCGCGCATCTCCAGCCTGCCCGGCGTCACGGCCTTTCCCGTCACACCGCCATCGCTTGGACAAGGCTTTAACAGCCGCCCGGTGAACTATGTGATTTTGACTTCTGATTCTTATCAAAACCTCTCAGGTGTGGTGCGCCAATTCCAAGAAGAGCTGGCGAAGAATCCGGGCTTTTTGCAGGTGGATACCGATCTTCGGTTGAACAAACCAGAAATTCGTTTTGAGATTGACCGCGAGAAAGCGGCTGATTTGGGTGTGAGCATTGAAGCCGTGGGCCGCGCTGTCGAAAGCATGCTGGGTGGCCGCAATGTGACGCGATACAAGCGCGAAGGTGAACAATACGATGTGATTGTGCAAACAGCCGCCACGGGCCGCGACACACCCGACGACATCGAAAAAATCTTTGTTCGCGGGCGCAACGAGGTGATGATTCCTTTGTCTGCAGTGGTGCGCATTCGTGAAGTGGTGGTGCCACGCGAGCTCAACCACTTTGGCCAGCGCCGCTCGGCGGCGATCACGGCCAACTTGGCTGCCGATTATTCGCTTGGCCAAGCGCTTGATTTCATGGATGCCACGGCGCAGAAGGTTCTCAAGCCAGGCTACGCCACGGATCTGAATGGCCAATCGCGCGAATTCAAGAGCGCATCGGGCTCGCTGGCCTTGGTGTTTGCGATGGCGCTGCTGTTCATCTATCTCGTACTCGCAGCGCAGTTTGAAAGCTTCATCGATCCGTTTGTGATCATGCTCTCCGTGCCGCTATCGATGGTGGGGGCACTTGCGGCATTGCAATGGAGTGGGGGCTCGCTCAATGTGTTCAGCCAAATTGGGTTGGTCACGCTGGTGGGCTTGATCACGAAGCACGGTATTTTGATTGTGGAATTCGCCAATCAATTGCGCGAAGAAGGCGTGGATGCGATGCAAGCGATTCAGCAATCGGCCAAACTACGCCTGCGCCCGATTTTGATGACCACGGGCGCGATGGTGCTCGGTGCTGTGCCGCTTGCATTATCGAGCGGTGCGGGCGCTGAGAGCCGCCAGCAAATCGGCTGGGTCATTGTGGGCGGCATGAGCTTGGGCACTTTGCTCACCATCTTTGTTGTGCCGACGATGTACACCTTGTTTGCTCGCAAGGCTGCGCCTGGGGCGAACAAAACGGCTGTGGATGAATCAGCGCCGGTGGCTCACACTTCGCCTATCTCCCACGAAATAATTGCGAAGTAATCCACGATGAAAAATATTGAGCGTCGTCAATTCTTGGGGCGCTCGCTTCAGAGCTCATTGCTTGCAGGCGCAGCTGCGCAAACGCTTTGGCTGCCGCGAAGTGTTTGGAGCCAAGCGCGCATCAGCAGCAACCCGTTCACCCTGGGTATCGCCAGCGGCTCGCCGACGCATGACGGCATCGTGCTCTGGACGCGGCTTGCGCCCGCAGGATTGTTCAGTGGTAATTTAGGCGCGGATAACATCACTGTGCGTTGGGAGATCGCGCACGATGAAGGCTTTACGCGCATCGCACAAAGCGGCCAAGCGCAGGCCTTGGTGCAGCTCGCGCATGCCGTGCATGTGGAGGCGCAAGGCTTGGAAGCTGGGCGCTGGTATTTCTATCGCTTCCATGTGGGCGAATACACCAGCATGATTGGCCGCACGCGGACCATGCCTGCGCAAGATGCCACGACAGAGCGTTTTCGCATTGCTTATGCATCCTGCCAGCGTTGGGAGCATGGCTACTACAGCGCCTATCGGCATATGTTGGCCGATGCGCCCGATCTCGTGCTGTTTTTGGGCGACTACATTTACGAATACCCCAATGCTGCGCAAGCCGTGCGCAAGCCAAACGCCACAAGCAATGCCGGCTGGACGCTTACGCTCGATGATTACCGCAGCCGCTATGCGTTGCACAAGAGCGATCCCGATTTGCAAGCCATGCATGCCGCCTGCCCTTGGGGCTTCACGTGGGATGACCATGAGGTGCAAAACGACTACGCGGGCCTCGCCGCTGGCGACGCAGGCCCAGCGGCTGCTGATTTTGCTACCCGGCGCGCTGCGGCTTACCAAGCGTTTTATGAGCATATGCCGTTGCGAGCCAGTGCATTGCAAAAAGCCTTGATAGGCTTAGGGCAAACAGGCTCTGAGCTGCGCATCTATGGTCAATTATCTTTGGGCGCTTTGGGAAAAATTTATCTGCTCGATCCGCGCCAATACAAAGATGCGCCGGTTTGCACGAAAGATGGTGCTCTTGGCGCAGGCTCAGTCAACCCCGCGCAATGCCCAAGTTGGAACGATCCAGCGCGCAGCTTTCTCGGGAGTGCGCAAGAGCAGTGGCTGGGTGATTCTTTTTCTCGCAACGCAAACGCATCAGGTTGGAACATCGTCGCGCAATCCACCCGCTTCGGCCAGCGCGATCTGCGCTCCAACGGCGCAGGGCAATTTTTCTCCAACGACGGCTGGGATGGCTACAACGCAGCACGCACTCGCCTGACCGATACGCTGCATAAGAACCGTGTGAAAAACGCTGTCATGCTCGGCGGCGATGTGCATCAAAATTGGGTGGGTCAAATCAAGGCGGATTACAACAAACAGAGTAGCGCAAACCTAGGCGCAGAATTTTGCGGCACCAGCATCACTTCACGCCACTCAGCCAGCAGCAGCAACGACAAAGTGCCCGATTGGCTCGCGCGCAACTCGCATTTTCAGTTTGCAGATGTGGAAAAACGCGGCTACGGCCTAGCCGATTTCAGCGCGAAGAGACTGCAGGTGAATTTGCGCACGGTAAGCGATGTCACGCAGCGCGATGCAAGCGTGCAGACTTTGGCGCAGTTTGAGGTGGCTTCTGGCAAGCCGCAGGTGGAGCGGCTTTGATGCTGCTCATGCGCTGAATCAAGCGTAGAAGTGCATCGCAAAACATATCGCCAGCCCAATCGCCAGCAGGCTACTGATGATTTTCCAACGCAAAACTTGCGCTTTGAGTTTCTTGCTTTGGGAGTGAATGTTGCGCGAGACAGCTTTGAGATTCTTATAGCGCAACATGCGTTGTTTTAAATCGGTGCGCTCGCTTCGCACGGATTCCAGCATCGCAAACAAGCTCTCGATTTGCTCCTGTTGCACAGCGATTGGCACGGGAGCATGCTCCATGGTGGCAGGCTGGTAGTTGGGATACTGCTCTTGCGCATAGCCCACCAATCGCTCCAAGCCGCCCGGCATGGTGCTGCTGTAAAACAAATCATCTCCTGATTCGCTGGAGGCACTCGCATGGTTTGACGCACTATCACTCGATGGCAAATCGCTCAGTATGCTGTCTAAGGCCATGTATTCAGCGCTCTTGCCCGCCATGCGCTGCTGGCGAGCCAGCGCCGGATCAACCAAGCGCACCATGTCCATTTGGATCAGCTCAGTGATCAATTCCTGAACTTCACCAAAGCCTTTGAGGTTGCTGGAATACGTACCGAGGTCTTGTTGTCCGTCAACGGCTAACAAGAGCAAACGCAAGCGACGTGGAATCTCTTTGGGATCACGTTTGATGATTTGATTGGCCCGATCCGTGCGCACCACCACATAGCTGACGTACAGGCCGAGTTCTGAGAGATTTAATGCATCCACGGACAAGAATGTAGCCGCGATTGAGACACAAATGCGTGCTAATGGATACTAAGTTGAAGCAAGTTGTGAGACTGTATTCAATCTCGTGTCAAAAAGCTCATGAGCCATCATTCTGTGGTTAACTTCTGCGCACCGCCCAGTCCGCAAGCCACCCCACACGCATACCCACTGGCCCAAGCCCATTGGAAGTTGTAGCCGCCCAGCCAGCCGGTGAC
>JANMFP010000610.1:0-3241 GCA_031378135.1 Variovorax sp.
CCACATTACTCGCCTCCATCGAGCCGCAAGCAGATCGCTGCTTCGATCCGCGCCTGTCAAACCGAGCCGAGCGCTGGACGCAAACCTATCCCGATCTCGGTGTCATCAAAAGCTATTTGCTTGAAACGCTGGAGACGACGCTTGAGTTGCTTGAAAAAGCCGAACCGACAGATCAAGGCTTGTATTTCTTTCGCCTCGCGTTGGCGCGCGAAGATCAGCAAAGCGAGCAATTCTTCGTAACAGCGCAAAACTTGGGGCTGAAATTGCCTGCGCCTGCGATGTCCGCTTTTACACCGCGCGAGCCCTTGCGTGTGCCAGCCACGCGCTGGCTGATGGGCGCTGCATCCAAAGGTTTTTCGTTCGACAACGAATGCCCGCAACATGAGGTGAGCGTGCCGGAATTTGAGATTGATGCGCAAGCTGTGAGCTGGGCGCAATTTGTGAATTTCGTCGATGATGGCGGCTATGACGATATGGCGCATTGGAGCGAAGCGGGGCAAAAATGGCTGAGCGAAGCGGGGCAGCGTTGGCTGAGCGAATTATCTGGCGGGCAGGGCAAAGAATACGGCCGCCGCGCGCCGCGCTATGTCGAGCAAATCGGTGTGGCCAGCGGGGCGGTGATGCAAATGCGCTTTGGCCGCATGCAGCGCATGGCATCCAGCTCAAGCGTGATGCATTTGAGTTGGCATGAGGCGCAGGCCTACGCCCACTGGGCAGGGCGGCGCTTGCCCACCGAAGTGGAATGGGAAATTGCTGCAAGCCGCTTGGGAGGCCAAGGATTCCGCTGGGGTGATGTGTGGGAATGGACGATCAACACATTCCGCCCTTATCCCGGCTTCGTGCCCTCGCCCTGGCATCAAGGCAGCACAGCGCATTTCGAGCACTGCAAAACCCTACGCGGCGCCAGCTGGGCGACCCGCGAACGCATGAAAAACCCGATTTTCAGAGGCTATGCACGGCCAGAGCGCGATGCTGGGTTTTATGGGTTTCGGACTTGCGCGCTTTGAGGGCGGCGTGACGGATTCAGTTGTATTTCATAGGATACAATACTGCTATGCTTGAAATTCGGCAAACCGAAAATTACTCAGTATGGTTCGCCAAACTTAAAGATCGAACTGCCCAAGCCAAGATCAACATTCGTATTCGCCGGGTTTCCTTGGGTAATTTGGGAGATGTCAAACCCGTAGGCACAGGTGTTTCAGAGCTGCGGATTGATCACGGACCGGGGTATCGCGTGTATTTCACTCAAAGAGGCGCCGCTTGGGTCGTGCTGCTCGCTGGCGGTGATAAGCGAACGCAGCAACGCGACATTGAAGCGGCGATTGAACTGGCCAAAACCATCTAGGAGCATTTCATGACAAAAACCATCACACAAGCTTGGGACGCTGCAGAGCACCTTAAGAGCGAAGATGACATGGCACTCTACTTGCAAGCCGCGCTGGAAGAGGGCGATCCAGCCTTGGTCGCCGCAGCGCTCGGCGACATCGCTCGCGCCAAAGGCATGAGCCAAATTGCAAGAGAAACCGGCCTAGGCCGTGAAAGCCTCTATAAAGCCCTGTCACCCGAAGGTAACCCGGAGTTTTCAACCGTGCTTAAGGTCATCAAAGCACTTGGCTTGCAGTTGCATGCGCAGCCTGCTGCGGCTTGATTGACTGCCTTTTTTAGAGTGTTTTAGGCAGTTCTCCGGCATAGGATATGCATGAATTGCTATCTAATTGATAGTGTCTTGAGGTGCTGTTGCGGCGACGGCGATCAATGGCTAGGCACCCCTTTGCACATGTTCTACGCTGCGGCCTGACGCCCACCAGAGCACCCGGGGCGGATGGCTCCATGTCCTCCGGCGGCGTCAGGGTTTGATTTGTCTTCGGCGAGTTGATCACGCCGCCTCCCCCTTTACTTACGCCATCCGCCCCGGGTGCTCTGACGGGCTTGGCACAAATCGCGTACGTTGAACGCCACCAGCAACCATGCCCGTCCGATGTGGCTTTGCGTCTGGCGTAAGTGAAGGGGGAGGCGGGGAAAAACATCAAACGGAGAAGACAACGCTGATCCCCGCCGGAGGACATGGAGCCAGACGCGAAGCCGCTTCGGATGGGCTGCCCTCGATCAGCGGAGAAAAATGTGTGAGTTCAAACTATATTGCCGAATCACTCGGCGACATCCCTCGCGCCAAATGTAAGGGCCAAATTACAAGAAAAACCAGCCTAGCTCGCGAAAGCCTAAAAGTTGCATTTCAGGCTGTTATGGTACATCGCTTGCAGGTTCTTCAACAAATCACTATTTGACAACTACACGTTTGTAAACTGGTTGCTTGTTATGCGAATGATAGAGTACGCAGTAAAGCAATCCTTCTTTTGCCCACGCAGTCAGCTCTTCGTCTTGGACTGCAATACCCATCCAAACTCCTCCAGGCTTTAATTCAAAGGGTAACCGTTGAGAATCGCTGGGTTTGGGCACAATTGCGGCTTTGTCGGGCTGATTCAAAAAACGCTTCCAAGATGATGAAAAATAGTAATAACCTAGGTTTGTAATTGTCGTCGGACGGTCTCCAAAATTAGACACGTCAATCGTAATCAGTGACTTACCTTGGTAATCCGGCATGTTTACACTCGTCATCCCGGTTTGGACTGAGATACGTAATTTGAGACCTGCAGCCGACCATTTGTAGATGTCCCATATAAAAACTACCGTAGCTAATACTGCGCCCCACCAAGCGACTATCTCAGTCATGATTCGATAATTCCTGTGTTCTTAAAACCAGCAAAATTTAGGTTCAGTATTTAGTTTGGCATAAAAAATGGGGCAAGAAGCCCCATTTGGATCACATCAAGCCAGATGTCATCAATACGCATCCAACACAGCCCCTTTTGAAGCACTCGATGCATTGAAAGCGAATTTCGCCTGCACACCACGTGTATATCTCGGCAATGGTTTTTTCCATGCCGCTTTGCGTTTGGCGAGCTCAGCCTCTGGCACATTGAGCTCTAGTTTGAGTTGCTTGGAATCAATCGTTACGCTATCGCCGTCTTGCACCAAGGCGATCGTGCCGCCTTCGAAAGCTTCAGGCGCGCAGTGCCCGACCACCATGCCCCACGTGCCGCCGGAGAAGCGGCCATCGGTGATGAGGCCCACCGTTTCGCCGAGGCCTGCGCCGATGAGTGCGCCTGTTGGGGCGAGCATTTCGGGCATACCGGGGCCGCCTTTGGGGCCGAGGTAGCGCAGGATCATCACGTCGCCGTGG
>JANMFP010000030.1:0-6840 GCA_031378135.1 Variovorax sp.
CAGCGAGCTGGTGATGACGCAAGAGCTGATTGCCAATATGCTGGGCGTGCGCCGAGAAGGCGTGACCGAAGGCGCACTCAAGCTGCAAAGCGCTGGGCTGATCAAATATAGCCGAGGCCGTATCAACGTTTTAGACAGAACGGGCTTAGAGCAGCGCACCTGCGAATGCTATGCAGTGGTAAAAAAAGAATACGACCGGCTGCTGCCCAATAAGATAGCCACCTGAATTCACAATTCATTTGTGCTATGTGCGGTAGCAGGCAGTGAAACGGCCATGTTTAGCCTATGCTGTTTTATCGTTCGGTGCTGCACGCACCACTGGCGCATCCATGGCAGAAGGAACGTGGCTCACTCCTTCAACTTGAAGGGCAGCAAGCTAACGCAAGATCCCCATGACCGCTCATTCGAATTACCTTGTGGATCTGCTCCCCCGAAAAGACAGGCAGCGCTTGACCGCCGCATGCGAGATGGTCAACCTCAGGCTGACGCAAGTGCTTTGTGAGCCGGGCAAGCCCACCAAGTACGTTTACTTTCCCACGCAAGGATTTATCTCGCTCATTGCGGTCGTCAAGGGCAGCCCGGGTGTGGAAGTGGGTATGGTGGGGCGAGAAGGCATGCTGGGTGTGCAGCTCGCGCTCGGCGTCACAACTGCACCCTTGCATGCGCTCGTGCAAGGCGCGGGCCAAGCTTGGCGTATCGGCACACATGCTTTCACAGCGGAGCTCGCTGCCAGCCCTGCTCTGCAAAGCGAACTCAATCGCTATCTGTATGTGCTGATGGCGCAATTGGCCGAATCGACAGCCTGCGCCCGCTTTCATCAAATTGGGCCGAGGCTTGCGCGCTGGTTGCTCATGAGCCAAGATCGCTCGCAGACAAGCAGCTTTGAAGTGACGCAGGAATTCTTAGCCTACATGCTCGGTGTGCGCCGCGTAGGCATCACGGTGGCAGCTGGTGCGCTGCAACGCGATGGCTTGATCAGCTACAGCCGAGGCAAGCTGACTGTGCTAAACCGCAAAGGCTTGGAATCCGCGGCCTGCGGCTGCTATGCGGCGGATCAAAAAGCTTATGCGGATTTACTCTGAATAAAACACTGGGTTAAATACTATTAATTTAGTAGCACTCCACGCAATGAATATGCCGGCTATATGCTTTTTTGAGTATTATTTTGAGTAAAAACGATAGAGTCAGCCGCATCGCTGCAACATCTCGGTCTATGTAGGTTAACGCACAGACCCTGCTCGCGCAAGATGTTTTACTGGCAAATTAAAGTTCCAAGGAGAATCTTATGCGAATACTTCTTGCAGTGGATGGCAGCATTTACACGCGGCGCATGCTGGATTACCTGGCGGCTCATCCCAAGATTCTTGGCAGCGATCCTGAGATCACGGCGTTGACTGCCGTCACATCCATATCACCCTACGCAACGCGCTTCACAGATGCGCAAGCTGTCGAGGGGCACTATTCTGAACTGGCAAACAAGGTTCTCACACCCCTACAAATATTTGCTGATGCGCATGGTTGGAAGATCAGGCTTGACCACAGTGCAGGTTATCCACCCGACGTGATTGCCGCGTATGCAAATGAGCATCTTCCCGATTTGATGGTGATGGGTACGCATGGCGATACGGCGCTTGCCAATCTTGTCTTGGGATCGGTGGTCACCGGTGTATTGGCACGCTGCAAAGTTCCGGTGCTGCTCATTCGTTAAAGGACAAATTCATGATTGCTTTGAACACTTAAAGCAAAGTGGTTCACTATGGATTTAGGAGCATTGAGCACACTAAATACGCCGGCTATATGCCACTTTTCTTCTAAAAACGACTTATTCAACTGCTTCTCGCCCTGCGGATCACTTGATCTTCTGTGCGGTATCGCTCAGACATCGCGCCGTTGGCAAGTCACACTGTGTGTGGCTTGATGTATCGAAGGAGATGCCATGCAGCAATTGAAACACCGACACACACCGATTCTTGAGACTTGTTTGCTCAAGCTGGCTTGAGGTATGAATACATCGAGTGTTTGCAAGCCAGCTTACAGCCAAGAGCCCGCTGAGATTGCAAAGGCTTTGCACGCTGATTTAAAGCTCGGGCTATCAACCCAGGAGGCAAGCACTCTGCTCGCCAAGCACGGGCTCAATGAGCTTGCTTCAACACCATCCGTACCCGCTTGGCGGCGCATTCTGGCGCAATTTCAAGATCCACTGATTTACTTGCTGCTGGTGGCCATTGCCATCGCCTTAGTCGCGTGGGGTGTGGAGGGCTGGGTTGGCTATCCGATTGATGCGATAGTGATTGCAATCGTTGTTTTTATGAACGGCGCTCTGGGCTATTTGGAAGAGGCCAAGGCACGCGATGCAGTAGCTGCCTTGAGCAAAATGACGGAGGCGACATCCGGCGTGATGCGCAACGGGCATCTAACTCGCTTGCCAAGTGCCCAGCTTGTCAGAGGCGATGTGCTGGTCTTGACTGAAGGCGACAGCGTGGGCGCAGATGCAAGGCTCTACCAAGCCTCATCACTTCGCATTCAAGAGGCATCATTAACTGGCGAGAGTGAATCGGTGCTCAAAGATATTGCTGCGCTGCCTCTATCGGCTGCATTGGGCGATCAGGTGAATATGGTGTTCAAGGGCACAGCCGTCGTGCAAGGCAGTGGCCGCGCCATCGTCACTGCGACTGGCATGACCACTGAGATGGGTGCGGTTGCGAAGCTTTTGACGGCAACACCTGAGGAGCCAACGCCGCTAGAGAAAGAGATCCGGCACATTGGACGGCTTTTGGGTATCGGAGTGGTCGTGATTTCGATACTGGTGGTGAGCATCATTCTTTTGATATCAGACATTCGCAATACGAGCGATGTGGTGAGTGTGTTGCTGTTTGGCGTCGCGTTGGCGGTAGCGGCTGTGCCAGAAGGTTTGCCCGCCATTTTGTCGGTGGTGTTGGCCTTGGGTGTTCGTCGAATGGCCAAGCGCAACGCGATTATCAAGAAGCTGTCTTCGGTCGAAGCACTAGGCGCAACAACGGTCATTGCCACAGATAAAACGGGAACGCTCACCCGCGCTGAAATGACGATCACACACATCGTCACTGCATCAGGCCAGACGCGAGTGACTGGCGTAGGCTATGCGCCACATGGGGAAATTAAAACTGACAACAAAGTGCTGAGCAGTGGTGCGCTGCTCACCGAGCAAACTGCTTTGCTGATGTACGGTTGCCTCGCGGGAAATGCAACGTTGCGTCAGCTTAAGGGGGAGTGGCAAATTCAAGGTGATCCTACAGAAGCCGCATTTTTGGTGGCTGAGCGCAAGCTGGGCGTGACCGATGCTCGCATCAAGCGATTTGTCCGTACTCACGAAATTGCATTCACATCAGCTCGCAAAATGATGTCTACCTTGCAGATTGATCATGATCTGCACGATGCACAGATTTTGATCACCAAAGGCGCTCCCGATGTTTTGCTGGCACTGTGCAGCCGTATTCAAGTGGGCACGCAAATTTCTGCGCTTGATGATGCACGGCGAAGCCAAATACTAGATCAGATCAACGCGCTATCAGACGCTGCATTGCGCACGCTCGCGGTAACCTTTCGGCCATTAGCCAAAGACGAAAATCAAAGTACAGGCACTGAACCAACCATGCTGGCAGAGCACAAGGCTGCGCGCAATCTGGAGCGCGATCTGGTGTGGGTTGGCATGGTTGGCATGATGGACCCGCCGCGCGAGGAGGCAACCATTGCCATCGGCGAAGCGCATCGCGCAGGCATAAGAGTCATCATGATCACGGGCGATCACCCGCGTACCGCCGCGCGTATCGCAACCGATTTAGGCATCAGCAAAGCAGGCCAAACGGCATTAAGCGGCGTGGAATTAGACGCGCTGAACGATCAAGCATTCTTGCAGGCTGTGCAGGAAACCTCGGTTTACGCTCGGGTATCGCCTTCTCACAAGTTACGTATCGTCGCGGCGCTTCAGGCCGATGGCCAAATAGTGGCGATGACGGGCGATGGAGTCAATGATGCGCCCGCCTTGAAAGCCGCCAACATTGGCGTGGCGATGGGCATCACGGGCACAGAGGTGACCAAGGAAGCCGCAAAAGTGATTTTGGCCGACGACAACTTTGCCACCATCGTGGATGCGGTGCGGGAGGGGCGCAGCCTGTTTGACAATATTCGCAAGTTTTTGCGCTACTTGCTGTCGTCCAATATGGGCGAAGTATTAACCGTCTTCTTGGGGGTGGTAGGCGCAGGTGTGATTGGGCTGAATGTGGCAAATGGCGGGAACGGCGGGAAAGGCGGGAGTGATGCATTGGTGCTGCCGCTGCTGGCAACGCAAATCCTTTGGCTCAATCTGATCACCGATTCTTGGCCTGCTTTGGCCATGGGCATTGATCCACCCACTGATGACGTCATGGCACGCAAGCCGCGCCATATCAAAGACCGTGTGGTTGGCTTGCACATGTGGGCAGGCGTGTTTGAGATCGGCTTGGTGATTGCGATTGTGGCCTTGCTCACGATGGATATGTATCTGCCGGGCGGGCTGATTGCGCCTGTTGGCGGCACTGGCGAGACTGCAAACGCGCGCACCGCTGGATTCACCACCCTGGTGATAGCGCATTTGTTTCAATGTTTTAACTCGCGCTCAGAAACCAGCAGTGCGTTCAAAAATTTATTTGTCAATCCATGGCTTTGGGGCGCTGTGGCGTTTTCGGTCATCCTACAAATCGCTGTCGTTCATGTACCGTTTCTCAATCTTGCTTTTGGCACGACGCCTTTAACGCTGGACCAATGGCTGACTTGTTTGGGCATGGCCAGCTTGGTGCTGGTGTACAGCGAGGTGCGAAAACTGATATTGCGATTGATGCTTAGCAAAAAGCCGCAACATCAAAGATAAACGGGGCATTGAATAGCACTTCGTTCTGGATTTTCATCAGACATGAATCACATTCACTCTATGCGAGCATGAAGGCTATTGCATCAACAGCATCGGCACGCTGCTATTCGTCACCACACGCTGTGCAACCGAACCCATAAGTAGCCGACCCAATGCGCCATGCCAGTGCATACCCATCCCTATTGTTGATTGGCTACAAGGCCATGCTCATCTAGACATTTGCGGATCGGCGCAAGCACCCCCCGATTGGCAAACTAAAAAGCCAGCGCTCTATTGGTGTGTTTGCTGCCATCGGCAGCGAAGAGGATGCTCATAAAGATTCTAAAAAATCAACGTAAAACCAACACAGGAATATGAGAATGGGTAAGCACATTGAGCGTCTCACTGCCCAGCAGCAAGCGTTTGAATGCCTTGTAGCCATGCGATGCCATCACTATCACATCACATTTGTGCTTTTTGGCAGCAGAAATCAACGCTTCTGCGACTAGGTCAGATTTAACGTTTACAGGGGTGGCCTTGACCGCATGGCGCAAAGCCAAAGCGCAGGCTCGATTGAGGGTTTTCTCGGCATCACTTTGCCACTGCGATTCAATCCGCGCTACCTCATCGGGCAACAGCACCACTGCACCCTCAAAGTAAGCCAATGGGTAACGAGGCACGATACGCGCCACGAAGATGCTGGCTTTAAGCCCACTAGCCAGCTCTATCCCTGCGTTCACTGCTTTGTCACCGAGAGATGAGCCATCGGTGGCAATTAGAATTTTCTTAAACATACGCAACTCCTCGTTGTTAATCGGTTAACGATAGAACCAGAGATGGCGGTTGGAGTTGATCTGTATTCAATAATCATAAAAAAGACCCTCTTGTCACCATCACGAAAGCTACAGCATCGCTTGAAATACCCATCTGCGAAGCTGCCATAGGAAAGCAAATGAGTCTGATGGTATTGCCTGCAAAAGTCTGTTCGATACCGCACGGAGGAATTGAGCAAGCTTGTGTGTTTCTTCACCGATCTCTTCCATGGGTTTGAGTGCGATTACAACGAGTTGGATCATTCTTGCCTTTGTATGGTGTCGCTCAGGCAGCAGGCAGAGCATGCGCTCTTATGCAGATCATCGTGCCTCATATCAAAACTTACTTGCCTTAAGTACGCTGACGCACAGTCAGATTGTTGCTCATCAGAATAGCCTTGTGATTCCAACAACGTCTGGTGCTTTTTTTAAAGGATACTTATGTTTGATAACAAGTCTTCTAAGCTGCTCTTGCTCTGTGCAGCTCTGATTTTCGCGTTCTCACCTCCATCCAATGCGCAGGGCGGCGTTGTCCCTGAGCAGCAGGGCCAAAGCGCAACCTATGTGAATGGCGGCAATGGCGACGACCAAATACGCTACATGCAATCTATCGCTAAAAATTGGCCGATGCGCATCATGTTTTCACAACTCAAGGCCAATGAGTTCATTGCAGGCATCAATTTGCTCATCACGGATAGCCAAAACTTCACGTTTTTGCAGCTTGAAGATGCAGGGCCGTTGACCTATGTTGATCTCCCTGCGGGGTCGTACACCGTCAAAGCCACCTACATGGGGCAGAGTCAAACTCGAAAGCTGACTGTGGGCACTAAAAACAAGCGAGATCTCCATTTCCACTGGAAAGGCATTGCCGAGAATGATCCATTTGACGGCAAGCCACTTGGCGGCGCTCAAGTACCAGGTTAAGCGAACGAGGAATATCCCATGAAAAAGAACGATGCACTGACTGTGCAAGCCCAAAGACATCAAACCGCGCCGCTGCGCACACCGACCGACCTGAAGGCCGCTGCGACAAAAGATATTTCTGCGGCAATGAATGGCATTTTGGCCGATGTATTCGCCTTGTATATGAAAACAAAAAACTTTCATTGGCATATGTCGGGGCCGCATTTTCCTGACTACCACACCATGCTCGATGAGCAGGCC
>JANMFP010000606.1:0-5670 GCA_031378135.1 Variovorax sp.
GGCTCACTGTGAAATTCAACTGACCGATGCGCTTGCCGCCTACGCCCGCACAGCGCCACTGTATGGTTTTCGCTATCAAGGCAACCGTTTTGATTGTGGCTCCCGCGCAGGATTTCATCAGGCCAATCTTCATTACTGGGCAAAAACGCTTGGCGAGAAACCTTAGATCGTTTTTAAAAATATGTGTGCCGTACATCGCCTCCATTTCAGTCCTTTGTCATGCGTGATTTAAAACCAGCCACCTCATCCACTGCCAAGCGTGTCTTTCAGGGCACTCTTGCTTTGTTTGTGCTCAATGCATTCATGAGCATGACCAATTGGTGGCCTACCCCGTTTGTCCAACTTGACAAACGCATCGCACCAGAATTCGTGCTGCTCTGGGTCGTGATCTTGCTATGCGTTTGGCTGCGTGGCAAGCTCTCTGCACTAGCTACGATGGTGCTGACCATTGGCTACATGATTTTGGTCGCTGGTCGGTACTTTGACACCACTGCACCAGCGCTCTTCGGGCGCGATATCAATTTGTATTGGGACGCCGCGCAAATTCCTCGCGTGGCTTGGGTTTCGCTAAAAAGCTATCCCTTATGGATTTCGCTTTCGATTGTTATGGTGGTGTCCGCGTTTATTTGGCTGTTTTACTGGATTCTTCGCACTGCAATTTCTGTTGCTGCACGAGAATCTGCGCCCTACACGCTGAAGCACAAATGGGCCTTACTCGTCACGGCAGCTGCATCGATCTTAGTCACAGCTAATGTCTATGGTGTGCGCGAAACTTGGCCTTATGTCTCCAAGCCCGCCATCCCAACTTATTACCGTCAAGCCAGTTTATTGGCAACAAGCTTTTCTGAGCGAAACCTAGCGATCAAAGTACCGGCCTCGCCTCCATTTGATTCAGATCTTGACGCGCTCAAGGGCGTTGATGTGAACCTTTTCTTTCTGGAGTCGTATGGCAGGATTGCTTTCAGTATTCCAGAAGTCTTCGAGCAACTTAAGCCCTCGCGCGATGCGCTCTCTGCGCAGGTAGAGACAAGCGGGATGAAGGTAGTTTCGGCCTATGTGCACTCGACCACGTTCGGCGGTGGGTCTGAACTAGCACACTTGGCTATGCTGACGGGTATCAACACAAGTGATCCAATGATTCACGACCTCGTGCTCACTACACAGCGCCCCACGCTGGTGAGTATGTTTCGATCAAAAGGCTATGAAACCTTTGGTTTTTATCCAGCGCTCACATGGGATTGGCCTGAAAAATCGTTTTACGGTTTTGATCACTTCACGGATGCACGCGATCTTGGCTATCAAGGACCAAAACTCGGCTTTTGGACGGTCCCCGATCAATACTCGCTAGCGCGTTTTACGCAACTGCATCCGATCACACCTGCCAGCAAGAAGCGATTCACCTTTTTCCCCTCCATCACGAGCCACATGCCTTTCCATCCTGTGCCACCCTACCAAAATGATTGGCAAAAGCTGCTTTCGAACACACCGTTTGACGAAGCGCAAATGGCCAAGGTTTACGCGCAAAGTGAAGACTGGCTGAATATGCGGCGTGGATTCACAGGCATGATGGCATACAACTACCAATGGCTGGCTGGTTACTTAGCACAGCCTGTTGTGCGTGATCGGGTTTTTATTGTTTTGGGCGATCACCAGCCCGCTGCGAACGTCACAGGCCCTAACGTGACATGGGATGTGCCTGTTCATATTTTTAGCAAAAATCCTGACCTCTTGCAGCGCTTCATTGACCGGGGTTTCAAGCCCGGTCTAGAGCCAACAGAGCCCAGAGTTGGCACGCTCTTTGATTTGACGCGCATACTGAGCGATGCGTTTGATTCGGGCCAAAATACGCAGCAGATCAAGCCCGCAAACGCCCTCGCGCCTTCTCAATTAGCTGGTTTCCCTGCATAAGCTCCATGAATAATCGCCAATCCATTGCACTTGCCCTTGTGCTCGGCCTCGCGGCGCTGGCGTTGGCTGCCGGATTGCGGCATCGCCTGATCGAACCGGTGCATCTGACTGCTTACTGCGACGGCGGCGGTACGAGCGGATGGTGCACGCTGCGAGCATGGGTGATCCAAGCCTTCGTTCATCAAAGAATCGGCTGGTTTGCGCTGGGTGTTGCGGTGCTGGCAAGCATCACCAGTTGGCGTAGTCTGGCTGCGCTGGCCATAGTCGCTTCATGCTCAGGCATGGTGCTCTACACCGCCGATCTTTGCGCGGTTGCGTTGGTTTTGTCAGTGCTTGTGTTTGTGCGCGACCAACAGGCAGAAGGCCAAGCTATCGCGCCAGCCAACATCAGCAGCAACGCGCAGTAACAGATGGCCTGGGTATTCTCAAAGCCCTCGACAAACGCGATTCCAGCAGCACACACTGCAACGATAGCGGCCAACAGTTGCATCCTATGCGCACTACGCGGCACATGTAATCTTCCGCCAATGCGCAGCGAGATCATGCTGAAAGACGGCGCGATGAACCACCACCACGGAAACGGCCGATAACGTGAATCGAGCAGCAACACTAACGCTGCTGCAGCGGCAACAAAAAGCAAACTAAAACGCGAAGCCTTGGCCACGTGAACGAAAGAAAGACGGCCTCCCGACCAGTGCCGAGCACTGCTTTTCACGAAGTTATCGCTGCCCAGCGCTTGCATCTGGAACGATGCAACAATAACCACTGAAGCGCCCAGCAAAGCAATCAACACACTCACGCTGCGCTCCATCAGTGTGCGATCCCACTGCTCGATTGCTAGCAGCTGCACGGGAATCACCGCGCCAAGCGTTGCAAAAGCCAGCACAGTGGCAGCAACCGGTAGCCTGCAAAGCAATGCTAACAACAAGCCCAAACCGCCAGCGATCAATGCGCCAAGCGGTCCGCGCCACCAAAACACATCCTCGGTCACAGAGCCATATTGCGCGGCATGCGCTTGCCCGCTGGGATCAAAAAGACCCCAATAGCCGCCCATCGCCCCTTCAAAAGAGCGTTTCCAAGACTGATCAAACGCTTCGATAAAGTTGTAATTCAGCTTTGAACCGTTGGCTTGGGTAGTTTGCGCAGTTTTAGCCACCAAATCGCGCAGGAAATGCGCTTGCTCCACGCGCCCCGGCACAGCGCCCGCCCTCTGGCGGCCAGCGGCTGGCCAGCCCGTCTCGCCGACCCAAATCGGCTTTCCCTTAAAAGACTGCTGCACTTTATCCGCAATGCTCAGCACGTGTGCCGCAGCGTTAGTCACTGCAATGGGCTCATCCTCCCAATACGGCAGAATATGAACTGTGATCACATCAACATGCTGGGCCAGCTGCGCGTGCCGCAGCCAAAACTCCCAAACATCTGCATACGTCACAGGTACTGGCGAGCGAAGCTGTGCCTCATCAAGTACCTTAACCAGCGCATCGGCTGTCATTTCGCGGCGCAGAAGTACTTCATTACCTACGATCAAGTGATTGACGATGTCTTTGTATTGATGCGCAAGCTCCAATCCGCGTTTTAATTGCAGCTCATTGAGCTTCGAATCGCGAGATAGCCACACACCCAAGTTCACGCGCATTCCCAATTTCGCGGCTACCGAGGGCACGAGATCTAAGCCCTGCGTCGTCCCGTAAAGTCTCACGCAATTGGTGCGCGTTTTTAGAATCCGCAAATCTGCTTCGATTTGGGCCTCCGACACACTGGCAAGGTAATTGAATGGATTGATATCGCCATGATGAAAAGGCGAATAAGAAACGCAGGGCAGCAAACTCTGCGCTCCTGCAGGTGGCTCATTCAGCGTGTGTGCTTGCCCTCGCATCAGCCACCATGCCAATACCAAACACAGCCCAAGCATCAAAACCAGCCAAACCAACCACTGCTTGGACAAGAATCGCGACATTTAGCAAAATGCGCTCAGCGCGCAGCAATTAAAATGCAAATTGTAAGGGAGTTATCTTAGAAAAGACTAATCCATATTGCGCTGAAACGCTACGTTTCGGCACCACAACATCTCATAATATTTCCGACCAGTTCAATGCAGCCCGCCCAGTTTCCCGCCGCTAAAACCGTCTGGGCAATTCTTTTTCTTGCTGCCTTTGTTGCAGCCCTCAACTATCTCGCTTGGTCGTTGATCGGGGTTTCTCCACCTGCGCCTGATGTTGTGTCCCGCGTGAATGGAGTAACTTACGCTCCCTATGCCCGTTCGGATGCGCCTTGGGTTAGGCATGATCCGGCTACGCAAACCATAGCGGCGGATATGCAGCAGCTCAGCGCAATCACACACCACATCCGCACTTACAGCGCAGCACAATTTCCAGAGCTTCCAGAGCTGGCTGCTCGCCACGGTATCGACCTTACCCTCGGCGCATGGCTCGACAAAGACTGGGGCAGCAACGACCGAGAGATCAAGGCCTTGTTGAGTCAAGCCGCCATTCATTCAAATATCAAACGCGTGATCGTCGGCAACGAAACCATTTTGAAGCAATCGCTGACAGTGCAGCAGCTCAGTGAACATCTGAGACTTGTGCGCTCTCAAACCCGCTTGCCCGTCTCCACCGCCGAGCCTTGGCATATTTGGATCAAGCACCCAGAGCTGGCAGATCAGGTGGATTTCATCACGATTCACCTTCTTCCTTATTGGGAAGGCGTTGGCCTCGCCACCGCAGTAGACGAATCGTTTGAACGCATGGCACGGGTTCGTACGCGATTCCCAGGAAAAGAGATTGTCATTGGAGAAATCGGCTATCCGAGCCGTGGCGACAGCATCAAGCGCGCACAACCCAGTCCAGCTGCGCAAGCTGCTTTTGTGCGCCAATTTGTTGAAAAAGCCGCCGTAGAGAAATTGAATTACTTCTTGATCGAGGCCTACGATCAACCTTGGAAGCAAACTGAGGAAGGGCGCGCGGGCGCGTATTGGGGGCTCTACGATGCAGCGCGGCAACCGAAATTTGCTTTCAGTGGCGCGGTCGTGCCTGATACCTACTGGCGCATCAAGGCGCTTGGTTCCAGCGCACTAGGCTTCGTATTTTTACTGTATTTCCTCACGCGCTTTGCCAATCTCAGCCGACTGGCTCGCACCACTTTTGCGTTTGCTGCGCAAGGCACTGTATCGGTCGCCACCGTCGTAGTCACTCTGCCACTTCTGCATTACATGTGGGCAGGTGATTGGCTCATGCTGGCGATATTGTTACCCACTTCGATCATGATGGTGGCGATCCTGCTTGCGCATTTGTTCGAGTTTGTTGAGCTTTTTTGGAAAGGCAGCTTGCGGCGCAGGTTCAAAGCCATGCCTCTTCCCCGAGATGCCAAGCAACCGTTCGTTTCTATCCACCTGGCCTGCTGCAACGAGCCACCAGCGATGGTGATTGCGACCATTGAAAGTCTTTGCGCCTTGCAGTATCGCAATTTTGAAGTGATTGTGATTGACAACAACACGGCAAGCCCGGCACTGTGGCAGCCTGTGCATGATTTCGTCGCCAGCTTGCCGAGTCACTTCAAATTCATCCATTTGCCCACATGGCCAGGTTACAAAGCCGGCGCGCTGAACTACGCGCTGGAGCAGGCCGATCCGCGCGCGGAAGTTGTAGCGGTTGTTGATGCAGATTATGTTGTGCGGACTGACTGGCTCAGTGCTTTGGTGGGATATTTCTCTGATCCGAAAGTGGGCATCGTACAAGCACCTCAGGCGCATCGTGACTGGGGCGG
>JANMFP010000114.1:0-7514 GCA_031378135.1 Variovorax sp.
CGCGATCCGTGCGCTCCCAAGTGAACTCAGGCTCATCCCGGCCGAAATGACCATATGCCGCCGTCTTCTGGTAAATCGGGCGCAGCAGATCAAGCATTTGAATGATGCCTTTCGGGCGCAGATCGAAATGTTCGGCCACCATTGCGGAGAGCTGGTCGTCGGGGATCACGCCAGTGCCTTCGGTATAGACCGTGATGTTCATCGGCTTGGCCACGCCAATCGCGTAAGCTACCTGCACTTGGCATTGCTTGGCCAAGCCCGCAGCCACCACGTTTTTCGCCACGTAGCGAGCCGCATAGGCTGCTGAGCGATCCACCTTCGATGGGTCTTTGCCAGAAAATGCGCCACCACCGTGCGGGCATGCGCCGCCATAAGTATCGACGATGATTTTGCGGCCCGTGAGACCGCAATCGCCCTGCGGGCCACCCACCACGAAGCGGCCAGTGGGGTTGATGAGGTATTTGGTGTTTTGCAGCCACTCTTTGGGCAGCATGGGCTTGATGATTTCTTCAATCACAGCTTCGTAAAAGCTGGGCTTGAGGGTTTTCATGTCGATGCTTTGATCGGGATCGTGCTGGGTGGAGAGCACCACGGTGTCGATACTGTGCGGCTTGCCATCCACATAGCGCATGGTCACTTGGCTCTTCGCATCGGGGCGCAGGAAGGGCAGCTTGCCGCTCTTGCGCAGCATGGCTTGGCGCTCAACCAAGCGGTGCGCGTAATAAATCGGCGCGGGCATCAGATCAGGCGTTTCGTCGCAAGCGTAGCCAAACATCAAGCCTTGGTCGCCAGCGCCAGTGTTCAAGTGGTCGTCGCTTGCTTGATCCACGCCTTGGGCGATGTCGTTACTCTGCTTGTCATAGCAGACCATCACGGCGCAGCCTTTGTAATCGATGCCGTATTCGGTGTTGTCGTAGCCAATGCGCTGGATGGTATCGCGCGCAGTTTGGATGTAATCGACGTTGGCGTTGGTGGTGATCTCGCCAGCGAGCACCACGAGGCCGGTGTTGCACAGCGTCTCAGCTGCTACACGCGAGCGTGGGTCTTGTTTGAAAATTGCATCAAGGATCGCGTCTGATATTTGATCAGCCACTTTATCGGGGTGGCCTTCAGAGACGGACTCGGATGTAAAGAGAAAATCGTTCGCCATTTGTGTAACACTCCTTGGGTTAAAGAAATCTGCGTTGCCGCAAACTCTTGAAAATCATCTTGAGTGCTTGGCGAACGCTTTAGCAGTTGGGTTTAATGTCGCTCTGCAAGTTGCTCGGTTTAACTCAGCGACAAGCTTTATTTTATCAAAATCGATGGAAGCATTGTTCAAGTTTCTCGCTCGCTGGCCCCTGCGCTCACTGCATGGCTTGGGCGCTGCGCTTGGCTGGTTAACCTACGCCTTATCGCCGACCTATCGCAAGCGATTCATCGCGAATTCGCATCTTGCGGGCTACAGCAGAGCCCAAGTGCGTGGTGCGATTGCGCATGCAGGGCGCATGGCCTGTGAGTTGCCTCGGCTGTGGTTGGGAGCGCCAGTGCCGGTTCAATGGGAGGGCGCTGAGTTGATCGATGCGGCGCATGCGGCGGGCAAAGGCATTATTTTTCTCACACCCCATCTGGGCTGCTTCGAAATCACAGCGCAGGCCTACGCCCAGCGCTACAACGGCACAGGCCATCGCTTGACCGTGCTCTACAGGCCAGCACGCAAAGCTTGGCTTCAGAACATCGTGAAGACTTCCCGCACGCGTCCCGGCTTGGCTGCCGCGCCAGCCACACTGTCAGGCGTCAAGGCTTTGGTGAAAGCGCTGCGCAGCGGGCAAGCGCTGGGCATCTTGCCCGATCAAGTGCCACCACTGGGCTTGGGGGTGTGGGCTGATTTTTACGGCAAAAGCGCCTACAGCATGACGCTTCCTGCGCGCCTGGCCAAGCAAACTGGCGCAACTATTCTGCTCGCATGGGGGGAACGCTTGCCTCAAGGTGCAGGCTATTGCGCGCGTTTCCGGGCATTTGATGAAGCGCTGTCTGATGTTCCTGAGGAATCGTCTGCGCAAATCAACGCCGCAATGAGCCGCTTGATCAGCGAATGCCCAGATCAATATTTATGGGGCTATGCGCGATACAAACAACCGCGCTCTGATGCCAACGTACTCTCTGGTTCGCAAACATGATGCAAGCGCTCGCTCGCCTACTCAGCCACTGCGGCGTGCTGTTCATGCGCCTGATCGCTCCACTTCCTTTGCCCATTTTGCGTGGCATGGGCTGGCTGCTGGGGCAATTGCTGTATGTGCTGATCTGGCCACGCAGGAAAGTGGTTCGTGTCAATCTCAGTGTGTGTTTTCCAAACATGCCACCCAAGCAACGCCTGCAGTTGCAGCGCCAAGTGTTTGTGCGCTTCGCGCAAGCTTGGCTTGATCGAAGCTGGCTTTGGCATGGCTCGCGAGAGCAACTCACCAAGCGATTGAAGGTGACGGGTGACATACAAGCATTACAACAGGAGCCGCGCTTGGTGCTTTTTTCGCCGCATTTCGTAGGCCTTGATGCAGGTGGTGTGGCGATCACAAAAGAGCAAATGCGCCCACTGTGCAGCATTTATTCAAGCCAGCGCAATGCGGTGGTGGATGCGTGGATTCTTGAAGGCCGCCAGCGCTTTGGTGGGCTGCGCTTGTTTGCGCGCATGGAAGGCGTGCGCGAGATTGCAGCATCGGTTGAAGCAGGCGAAGCTTTGTATCTGCTGCCTGATATGGATTTCGGCAGCCACGGCGCGGAATTTGTACCGTTCTTTGGCGTGAATGCCGCTACCGTCACATCCCTGTCTCGCTTTGCACGCCTTTGTAAAGCACATGTGATCACGCTCTCAAACCGCATGACTGCGCAAGGCTACGAGGTGAATTTTTCTGGGGTCTGGAGCGATTTTCCCAGCCGCGATGCACGCGCTGACACAGAGCGCATGAATCGCGAGCTAGAAGCTTTGGTGAGAAAAGCGCCCGATCAATATTATTGGGTTCACAAACGCTTTAAGACTCGCCCACCAGGAGAGTCTTCGGTATATTGAAAGCGCTTACTTGCTATCGATCACTTCAGAAGCGGTGCGAAACGCGTCGACTGCTGCCGGAAAGCCGCAATACACGCTGGCATGCATAAATATCTCTTGCAACTCTTCGGGTGTCACACCATTGTTGAGCGCGCCACGCACATGGATTTTGAGCTCATGCATTTTTCCCAGAGCCACCAGCATAGAAACGGTCACGATGCTGCGGGTTTTAAGGCTAATGCCCTCACGCTGCCACGTGTTGCCCCATGCATGCACAGTGACGAGCTCTTGCAGCGGCGCGGTGAAATCTGTGGAGCGTGCAAATGCAGCGCTCACATACTCTTCACCCAGCACCGCTTTACGCCGCGCCAAGCCTTTGTCGTAAATCGGATCGCCTTTCGGCTCTGGAGAAATCTTGCTCATGGTTTGCCTTTCGTTTTTTCTTACAAAAGCACTATCATGCCATCATGAACATTCGCTATGCATTCCCAGACCTCAACAGCCTGCCTGAAGATATCAAAGCCCGCATTCTTGAAACACAAGAAAAGGCCGGCTTTATCCCCAACGTTTTTTTAGGCTTTGCCCACCGCCCGGCGGAGTGGCGCGCTTTCTTTGCGTATCACGATGCACTCATGATGCCCGAGACGGCTGGGCGGACCAGCGGCCTTTCCAAAGGCGATCGAGAAATGATCGTGACTACCACGAGCGCAGCAAACAATTGTTTGTATTGCGTGGTGGCGCATGGCGCGATTTTGCGGATCTACGAGAAGAAACCCCTGGTGGCAGATCAAGTGGCGGTGAATTATTTGAAGGCCGAAATCACACCCCGCCATAAGGCCATGCTGGATTTTGCGATGAAGGTTTGCTTGCATTCTGATGCTATTAACGATGCTGATTTCGCGGCCTTGCATGCGCACGGTTTCAACGACGAAGATGCTTGGGATATTGCAGCGATCACAGCCTTCTTTGGCCTATCAAACCGCATGGCATCGTTCAGCGGGATGATGCCTAATCCAGAGTTTTATTTGATGGGGAGAGTGACGCGTTCCAAAGCTTGAACACCTGATTTCCAACACACGGAAAACGCAGAAATTTGAATCAATGTGATGATCACCTCTGGCAAAATGACTGTGTGAATGCATCCTTCCTGTCACCCTCTTCGCCAACAGCCCCCAGCATCCGCGAGCTTCCCGATGAGTTGATCAGCCAAATCGCGGCGGGTGAGGTGGTGGAGCGTCCCGCCTCTGTGGTGCGCGAGCTGGTGGATAACGCACTGGACGCAGGCTCATCGCAAATCACCGTGCGACTCTTGGGCGGCGGTGTGCGAGCCATCATCGTCGAAGACGATGGTTGCGGCATACCGCGCGATCAATTGCCTTTGGCTTTCAAACGCCACGCCACCTCCAAAATTTCTACGCTTGCTGATTTGGAATCGGTGGGCACGATGGGCTTCAGGGGTGAGGCACTGGCCGCTATTAATTCCATAGCTGACTGCGCAATATCTTCCCGGGCGAGCAGCCAAAATGGCTCTGAAAATACGGCTTGGTTGCTCGATGGCCGCTCTGGAGAGCTTTCCCCAGCAGCCCGTGCGCAAGGCACAACGGTAGAAGTCAAAGAGCTGTTTTTCGCTACACCTGCGCGTCGCAAGTTTCTAAAGAGTGACGCCACAGAATTTTCACATTGCCTAGAGGCCGTGCGCCGCCACGCGCTGGTGCGCCACGATGTAGGTTTTACAGTGTGGCATGAAGGCAAACTGATCGAGCAGTGGCGCGCAGCGGATGCCAAGCAACGCGTGCACGATGTGCTCGGCGAGGATTTTGTGGAAGCGGCGCTGATCGTTCATCACGCGAATCATGCAGTGGGCGCCGTACAAGTCACGGGCTTTGCAGGCTTGCCCGATGCCGCTCGTTCCCGTGCCGATCAGCAATACGCTTATGTGAACGGCCGCTTTGTGCGCGATAAAGTGATTCAACACGCCGTGCGCAGCAGCTATGAAGATGTGCTGCATGGCGGGCGGCAGCCCGTGTATGTGTTGTTTGTGCAAATCGATCCAGCGCGCGTGGATGTGAATGTGCATCCCACGAAAATTGAAGTGCGCTTTCGGGATGGGCGGGAGATTCATCAGGCGGTGCGGCATGCTGTGCATGGTGTTTTGGCAGCGCCGCGCAGTGCCATGCAGGTTGCGCAAACGCCGCAAGGCTTGAATGCACCGCCTGGAGTGGTAAATCCATTTTATTCTGACATTTTTAAGAGAAATCAGCCACTAGCCGGCATATATACTGCGCAGAGTGCTATCAATTTAGGAATGAATGAGGTACGCGATGTCGCGCAGTTGTGGTCAACAAATGCGAACTATGACAAGAGCTTACGCCCACCTGCTGATCCTGCCATCGCAGCGCCCAGCAACTTCGATGCATCCGCCACTTGGCCGCTGGGCAAAGCCATCGCTCAGCTCCATGGCATCTACATCTTGGCGCAAAACGCGCAAGGCATGGTCATCATCGATATGCATGCTGCGCACGAGCGCATCGTGTACGAGCGGCTTAAGAACCAAATCGACAACGCCAAGATCAGCTCGCAACCTTTGCTCATCCCCGCCACATTTGCTGCCACTGCAGTAGAGGTGGCTACGGCCGAAGCACATCCAAGCACCTTAGAACAACTCGGCCTAGATATCAGCACCTTCTCTGCCAAAACACTGGCCGTGCGCGCCGTGCCCACCACACTTGCCAAAGGCGATGCGGTAGAGCTGGCTCGCAGCGTGCTGGCTGAGCTTGCGCAGCATGATGCCAGCACCGTGATCGAGCGAGCGCAGCACGAGATCCTCTCCACCATGGCCTGCCACAGCGCCGTGCGCGCCAACCGTACGCTCACCGTCGAAGAAATGAACGCCCTGCTGCGCCAAATGGAAGCTACCGAGCGAAGCGACCAGTGCAATCACGGCCGCCCCACTTGGCGACAAATCAGCATCAGAGAACTGGATGCACTGTTTATGCGCGGGCGCTGATTGACTTGCTCACATCGCGTTGAACTTTTCTATTCCAAAGCGAGTCATGCTATTCATGCGTAAACATTGGCTTAGCCTCACTGCCACAACACTTCTTAGCGTCGCCCTGCTCGCCGGATGCGCCACTTTGCACGACAAACAGGGCGATTGGATTTTCAATCCACGCGATGGCACTTGGGGTAACACGGCTGAAGTGGCCTCCAACATGCAAGAGGCTTGGGTGGCGTTCGATTCAGCGGTCACAGGCAAACCAGCCAAGCTGCATCTGCTCATCAACCCAGCACATAAAGACTCACCCGTCTTGCTCTATTTGCATGGCGCACGCTGGAATGTGGTGGGCAGCGCTTGGCGAATTGAGCGTATGCGAGAGCTGGGCTTCACCGTGGTGGCTGTGGATTACCGGGGCTTTGGCAAAAGCGATCTGGAGCGCCCCTCTGAAGACAAATCGTATGAAGACGCGCAGGCTGCTTGGAATTGGATCGCCAAGCGATATCCGAATCAGCAGCGCTTTATTTTTGGCCAGTCGCTGGGCGGTGCGATTGCAATTGAGCTGGCCACCCGCGTAAGCGATGAGCAGGGCACGATGGTTGAAGGCACGTTCACCAGCATTCCCGATGTGTTCACCACGATGAAATACGGTTGGCTGCCGATCAGTTGGTTGATTACGCAGCGCTTTGATTCAGAGAAAAAAGTAGCAAAGATCGGCTCGCCACTGCTCATCGTGCATGGCAGCGAAGACCGCTTGATCTCGCCTTCCCTCGGCCAACGCTTATTTGCAGCTGCGCAAGAGCCCAAGCGCTTTGAGCTGGTGCAAGGCGGCTCGCATCACAACACCAACAGCGTAGGCCAAGCGCAATATCGCGCGGCGATCAAGGCGCTTTTTTCGCTGAATTTATAGCCGCTTTGGCGGGTTTGAGTCGAGTAACGATGGCTAAGCGTAAGATAAAAGTGATTGCAAAAAATGATTGCAAAATCCGCAACAAACACTAAAATTGCGATCATGAACAGCAAGCATCGCAAAACCTTGGAATCGGTGTTTGCCAAACCCGTGCCAACATCTTTGGAGTGGGCACGGATTGAAGCTTTGTTTGTCGCTTGCGGTGCGCAAACCATTGAAGGCGATGGCTCTCGGGTGCGCTTTGTCATCAACGATGTCGTTGCCACCTTTCACCGTCCGCATCCCGCCAAAGAAGCCAAGCCCTACCAAGTTAAAGATGCACGTTTGTTTTTAAGCCAAGCAGGAGTCACGCCATGAACACCATGACCTTCAAGGGCTATGCCGCCCAAATTTCTTACAGCGATGAAGATGCCTGCTTCATCGGGCGCATCGCAGGCATTACCGATGTCATTGGTTTTCATGCGGATAACGTCGCGGATTTGCGCTTAGCTTTTGAAACAGCTGTCACTGATTACTTAGACACTTGCAAAAAGCTGGGGCGCAATCCGCAAAAAACTGCCAGCGGCAAGCTGATGCTGCGCGTTCCG
>JANMFP010000116.1:0-7487 GCA_031378135.1 Variovorax sp.
GAGAGCCGCCGCTTGAATCGCTTCATCCCAATGGGCCATACGCCCGGCGAGCAAGCAGGTATTGTGGCCAGCCTCCAAACCCCTGCGGCTCGCGTCGGTAGCGCTGAGTTTCCATTCACCCTGGATCTGCGCCGTCATACCAGCTGTGCCAACAGCAAAGGGCGCAGCGAATGAGGATGCGCATTTGAATCCGCTTGATCCGATGGCTCAATCGCCGGGCATCACAGCACCATTTGGCGGCGCACTGCCCGGCCAAAGCTTTGCTGAGGCTCATGCCCAGCAAAGTCAGACGGTCGCTGTGCAGCACAATGCACATCCCGTTTCGCTAGGCCATTTTGATGAATTGCGTGGCCTCACGCCTTCTTCATCGTTTGACTTGCAGCATGTGCCGCTCACGCCCGCTTGGGAGAGCTTCCTCAGCGCTGCCGCTGCGCAAGGGCCGCAGGCCTTGGATAAAAAGCAGGCCGATCTCGCACAGCAAATTCACAAAAATGGCGTGACGTACAACGTCTATGCGCCAACCGCAAGCGAATCCGCTTCAACATTTGCTCAAGTCTCCGGCCAAACCCATCCTGGCTCGCGTCCTTGGTCGCTCGATCTGTTCCCGATGCTGATCAACAGCGAAGAGTGGCAGACGATAGAGACCGGTGTTTTGCAACGCGCCAAGCTGCTCGAAGGCATCATGGCAGATGTGTATGGCCCGCAAAATTTACTCAAAAATGCCTTGCTGCCGGCTGCGCTGACGCAAGGGCATCGAGGCTATTTACGCAGCATGCATGGCGCATCTCTCGCGGGCGGCCGGCATTTGCACATCGTGGCCTTCGATATTGCGCGCTCGCCGAGCAACCAATGGTGGCTGGTGGCGCAGCGCACCCAAGCGCCCTCGGGCTTGGGCTATTTGCTTGAAAACCGGAATATCATTTCTCGCCTGTTTGAAGCGCCTTTTAAACAAGCGCGAGTCCGCGCATTGCATGCCACCTATCAAAGCTTGGTGGCCAACCTGCGAGCCTTGAGCCCTTGCATTAGCCCGGGCAACAATTCAAGTAACAACCAAGCCCACATCGCCTTGCTCACCCCTGGGCCCTACAGCGAAACTTATTTCGAACATGCCTATCTGGCGCGTGAACTGGGCTTGACTTTGGTCGAAGGCGCAGACTTGACGGTGCGCAAGCAAAAGCTTTACCTCAAAACCTTGCGCGGCTTAGAGCCTGTGCATGGCTTACTCAAGCGCTTGGATGATGTGTTCCTCGATCCACTGGAATTGCGCTCGGATTCTGCCTTGGGTGTGCCAGGTTTGTTGCAATGCATTCGCGCGGGCAATGTGTTGGTGGCGAATGCACCGGGCTCGGAGTTTTTAGAGTCGCCCGCGCTGCTGGGCTTTCTGCCTGGTATCGCAGAGGCATTGCTCGGCGAGACGCTGCACATGCCCGCCCTGCCCACATGGTGGTGCGGCGAACGCGCCGCTTTGGAGGCTGCCTTGCCTCGCTTGCAAGGCAGCGTGATCAAACCCAGCTATCCCATGGGCAGCCCACAGCCCTATTTTGATGCGATGCTGGGCAAATACATGGCTGTGAGCGAGCGCGATGAGCTGGCAGGGCGCATGCTCCGAGAAAGCAATGCTTACACCGTTCAAGGCTATTTGCCGCTGTCGCAAATGCCCACTTGGCTGGGCGGCAGCATCGTGCCCAAAAGCGCGATGCTGCGCGTGTATGCGGTGTCGGATGGCATGTCCGAAGGGGTGAAGGGCTGGCGCGTGCTGCCCGGCGGTTTGCTGCGCATTTCTGCGGGCGATCAAGAGATTGCTTCGATGCAACGAGGGGGCAGCAGTGCGGATGTTTGGGTGAGTGAGCCAGCCATTCCCACTCCCAGTACCACGACCAGCTCTGAGCATGAGACACCTCAGACCGCGCCTCGCCTCGCGTCAAGTATTGCCCCACGTTTGGTCACCAGCCGGGCCGCAGAAAATCTGTTTTGGCTGGGCCGGTATTCCGAGCGAATTGACTGCGGCCTGCAAACCGCGCAACATATTTTGTTGCATGCCAGCGCAGCGCAAGAGCCCATGCCGGATGCGGCGGTCTTGGCTTGGCTGAGCACACTGGCTGTACAGAATTCTTTGGTCTTCCCTAGCGTGCCCAGCTTGGTGCAATCGCCGCGTGTTTTTGAGCGCTCATTGGTTGCTGGTTTGAGCAACATCGATGACAACTACAGCATCGGTTTTCATCTCCACATGCTGCGCGGCGCGGCCTTCAATGTGCGCTCGCGTTTGTCGCAAGAGCAGTGGGATTTGATTGTGCAGGCAACCCAAGAATTCTTGCATCAAAGCGCATCGTGGCGCAATCTGCCCGATCATGTAGCGAACGTTGCGGATGTGATCGGTGCGCTAGCCGCTACCAACCTCAAGCTCGCCGCCATCACAGGCGCGCAAACGGATCGCATGACGCGCGACGATGGCTGGCGCCTGCTCAGCGCGGGGCGATTGCTGGAGCGGCTGCAGTTTTTGTCCTCGACGCTCTTGGCGGGCTTCGAGCATGGGACGCTGTCACTTTCACTTGGCGACGATCTGGCTCACCACTGCGCTGGCTTCGAGGCCATGTTGGCCTTGTTTGGCAGCACCACCACTTACCGCACGCTCCATGGCAATCAAAATGACATGCGCGCTCTGCTGGAAACTGTCCTGCTCGATTTAGAAAATCCCCACTCCATCGCGTGGGTCATCAAAACCTTGCGAGGTCGGTTGGCCAAGCTCAGCGGTGATGTGCCGCAGACTGAGTGCGTGCTCTCGGTCATGCTGCCCGATCCTGGCCTGTGGAACACAGAGGCATTGATGCAGCCAGGTGTGGGCGATGCGCAAGCTGCCTTGATCGCGCTTTTAAAGCAATGCGCACTCGCCGTGCCTGAGGTTGCGCAAGCCATCAGCGCGCAGTATTTCACGCACTCGCAATTTCAAGCCAACAGTGTGGGCGCCTAAGTGGTTGATTAGCATGCAGATCGAAGTCACCCATCTCACGCGCTACCGCTACCAGCCCCAAGTCAAACAGGCGCAACACGTGGCGCATCTCACGCCTTTGCAAGATGCGCATCAGCAGCTGCTCAGCTATCATTTAGAGATTTCTCCTGCGCCAGACGAATCCGAATCGCGCACCGACGTATTTGGCAATGTGCGCAGCTTCTTCTCGATTCACCGAGCACATGATGTGTTGAGCGTGATAGCACGTAGCACGGTGCTCACCAACCCTCGCACCGCTGTGCTTAGCGCTATTCGATGGGAAGAGGCGCAAGAGCATTTCCGCTATCGCGCCCATGCGCCCTACGATCCTGCTGTGGAATTCACCTTTGCCTCAACGTATGTGCCCATTCATGCTGATTTTTTGCACTACGCACTGGCCAGCTTCGCGCCAGGCGAGGCTTTGCTCGATTGCGCGTTTGATTTAATGGCACGCATCCACAAGGATTTTGCCTATGTGCCGCGCAGTACCGAAGTGAACACCACGGCGTTGGAGGCGATGGCGCAAAGGCGCGGCGTGTGCCAAGATTTTGCGCATGTCATGATTGCCTGCTGGCGCGCGATGGGCCTACCTGCGCGCTACGTGAGTGGCTATTTACTCACCCATCCGCCCGAGGGGCAGGAGCGCCTGATTGGCGCTGATGCATCGCATGCCTGGGTGTCGCTCTTCATCCCCAGCGCAGATCAGCAAGACGCATCCGCGCCAGCAGCAGGCCAATGGCTGGAATTCGATCCCACCAATAATCGCCATCCCGCTGAGGATTACGTCACGCTCGCCCGAGGCCGTGATTTCTCAGATGTGTCGCCCTTGCGCGGCGTGATCTTAGGCGACGGTGGGCATCAGATGGATGTAGAAGTCACCGTGTCGCCAGTATAGATGTGATTCACCATTGCTATATTTTTAATAGCAATTAACGCAATAAATACGCCGGCCAGAAGCCTTTATTGGCTTAAATTACTCGTAAACTTCGGCCTCTGGATCAGTCGCTTCCAGCTCATAGCTGGCTGCCAGCATCGCCAAGCGCCCAATCACACCATACATATAAAAGCGGTTTGGCACGCTCGCTCCCGGCTTCATACCGGGCTGGGGCATGTGCGCAGATTTATCAAACGCCAGCGGCACAAATTGCGCACCGGGTGAATTCAAATTCTCATCCACACCGCGCTCAGAGTGCACACGATAGAAGCCGCCGACCACATAACGATCCATCATATAAACCACGGGCTCAGCTACAGCAGCATTCACGCGCTCATTGGTGTGCACGCCTTCTTGGATGATCACTTGGTTGATCTCCATGCCATCTTTGGCTGTGCTCATTTTGTTCTTCGTTTTGCGATTGATCACATCCAGATCTTTCGCATCGCGCACCGTCATGATGCCCATACCGTAAGTGCCGTTGTCTGCTTTCACCACAACAAAGGGCTTTTCGTTGATGCCGTATTCTTTGTATTTGCGTTTGATCTTGGTAAGCAGCGCATCGACGTTTGACGTGAGGCAATCCATGCCCAAACCTTCGGCAAAATTCACCTCGCCACACTGCGCAAACATCGGGTTGATGAGCCAAGGGTCAATGCCCAGCAACTTGCCAAAGCGCTTGGTGAGTTCTTCATAGGCTTGAAAATGCTGCGATTTGCGGCGCACGTGCCAGCCTGCATGCAAAGGCGGCAGCAAAAACTGTTCGTGAATATCTTCCAAGATGCCAGGCACACCCGCGCTCAAATCGTTATTCAGCAAAATCGTGCAAGGATCAAAATCTTTGAGTCCTAAGCGACCTTTGCCCAAGCCTGAATCGCCCTTGATACGCAGCGCAGGCTCCAAAATCACATGCTCGCCATTGGGTAAATCAATGCGCGTGGTTTCTTTGATCTCAGGGTTAATCGAGCCCAAACGCACATTCAGCCCCGCCATATTGAAGATGCGTGCCAGCCGCGCCACATTCATCAGGTAGAACATATTGCGCGTGTGATTCTCAGGAATCACGAGCAGATTCTTAGCATCGGGGCAGATTTTCTCAATCGCCGCCATCGCCGCTTGCACGGCCAACGGCAGCATCTCCTCCGTCAAATTATTCCAGCCACCGGGATATAAGTTAGTATCCACCGGCGCGAGCTTGAAACCCGCATTGCGCACATCCACCGAGCTGTAAAAAGGGGGAGTGTGCTCCATCCATTCCAAACGAAACCAACGCTCAATGGCGGGCATGCTGTCAAGAATACGCTGCTCCAATTCGTTGATCGGGCTGTTGGTGGCGGTGATGAGGTGCGGAACCATTTTTTCTTTCGGTAATTAAACTTTATTGTAGGTATTTGAGGGCATGCGCGCTAGTTACAAGGCGAGAACGTTCTTGGCTGTCTGGTTGGCGACCTAAAATGCAGGAACAAAGAATTCGCAGAAGGCACACAGAAAACACAGAAAAAGAAAGAAGGCTTCAACCTTGGCTGTTTTTCTGTGTCTTCTGTGCAATTTCTGTGCTTTCTGTGTTCCTGATTTTTTGTTGATTCCCCACAAGTTACCATGCAATTCATCCGCTTCTCCGATCTCTGCGCCCAAGGCAAAGTTGCCAACCAGCGCGTCTTTATTCGCGCTGATCTCAATGTGCCACAAGACGATAGCGGCGCAATCACCGAAGACACGCGCATTCGCGCCAGCATCCCCTGCATCGAGATGGCTTTGAAGGCCGGCGCTGCCGTGATGGTCACATCTCATCTTGGCCGCCCCACTGAGGGCGAGTTCAAGCCTGAAGACAGCCTTGCGCCCGTGGCTGCGCGCATGAGCGAGCTGCTTGGCAAACCTGTGAAGCTTGTCTCTAACTGGGTGGATGGCGTCGCCGTGAATCCCGGTGAAGTGGTGTTGCTAGAAAACTGCCGTGTCAACAAAGGCGAGAAAAAGAACGCCCCCGAGCTTGCGCAAAAAATGGCCGCTCTCTGCGACATCTTTGTGCACGATGCTTTTGGCACGGCCCACCGAGCCGAAGCCTCAACGTATGGCATCGCCCAATACGCAAAAATCGCTAGCGCTGGGCCTTTGCTTGCTGCTGAGATGGATGCGATTAGTAAAGCGCTTGCCAATCCAAAACGCCCCTTGGTCGCCATCGTCGCAGGCAGCAAAGTCTCCACCAAGCTCACCATTCTTCAAGCACTCTCCAGCAAAGTAGATGGCCTCATCGTCGGCGGCGGCATCGCTAACACCTTCATGCTCGCAGCCGGCTTGAAGATCGGTAAATCACTCGCCGAACCAGATTTGCTCGATCAAGCCAAGGCAGTGATCGAAGCGATGAAGGCAAGAGGCGCAGAAGTGCCGATCCCCGTGGATGTAGTTTGCGCCAAAACATTTTCGCCTGATGCGGTAGCCACAGTCAAAGCCGCCACCGATGTGGCCGACGATGATTTGATCCTCGACATCGGCCCCAAAACCGCCGCCATCTTGGCAGACAAGCTCAAAGCCGCCGGCACCATCGTGTGGAACGGGCCAGTAGGCGTGTTTGAATTCGCCGCATTTGAAAACGGCACAAAAGCCATTGCCCAAGCCATCGCGCAATCAGACGCCTTCAGCATCGCAGGCGGCGGCGACACACTCGCGGCGATTGCCAAATACGGCATCGAAAAAGAAGTCAGCTACATCTCCACAGGCGGCGGTGCATTCCTCGAAGTGCTTGAAGGCAAGACCTTGCCTGCGTTTGAGATTTTGGGCAAGCGAGCGGCTGATTAATTTTGCCTACGAACTAATTTCTCTCTAGTCTCAAACGCAATCTATCCACAATGAGCAAGTACAAGCCAGATTACAGCAACCAAATAGCAATGCTAAGGTTGGTTGGTTGGTGCCTTGGATTTCTTGCTGGGGGTGGACTATTTTTGTATATGGCCTACACAACCCTATCTACAGGCGTATTCGAAATCCCAAGAAGATTCTCTTCTGGTCTAGGGCTTATAGTTTCGCCTTCTCGATTACCGGTGCTCTACTACGGCTTTCTGATAGGCTATGCGGCAGGTGGCTTTGCATTCATCTCAGCACCCGTCGTTATTGCATGGCGTTTTTGGCGAGCAACTCCCCACGAAAGGGAAAGCATGCTCATGATGCACATACCTTCAAGAGGCAATCGCCCCGCGCGTATTCTTCGTACTTTGTTGATATTTGTTGCCGTCCCTTTGGTGGCGATATTCATCATCATATTCGCCACGATCCTTAAATCCTCTTAGACACTCGTCTTTTAAGAGCACACTGCGCAGAAAATACGCCGGCTAACTGCTCGAAACGCTTCAAAACCAATCTTCCAGCGGCAATCCGGATACTCTTTCAAAGTGTTGGGTGTTGTGCGTCACAAGAATTAAGTTCTCAGCCATCGCATGCGCGGCAATTTGAGTATCGATTTCACCGATGGGTGCGCCATCTCGTTTTAACTGCGCTTTGATATTCCCGTAGTGATCTGCCGCCTCCAATGTCCAAGGAAGATGCGGCAATTGAAGTAACAATTGATCAATGAGG
>JANMFP010000136.1:0-10187 GCA_031378135.1 Variovorax sp.
GCTTGCCACACGGGACATTGCCCCACAGGCGTGACGACGCAAGATGCGCATCGCATGAAAGCGCTTCATGTGCCAAGCAAGGCAGAGCGCGTGCATCAGTTTCATGCACAAACTTTGCATGCGCTCTGTGAGATCGTGCAAGCTGCAGGCCTCCATCATCCGGGGGACATCACGGCGCATCATATTGTGCGCAGGGTGAACGATAACGAAGTGCGCTTGCTTGCGAATCTGGTGCCACAAGTGCCGGTAGGCCGTTTGTTGCAAAGCGATTTGAGCGATGTGCACAATGTTTTTCGCCTGTATTGGCCGCGTGCGCAGGCCTCTAGCTTTTCACTCGCAGCAGCTTAAAACAGCGATTGCAATTCGCCGGCCAAGGTGTTCATGCGCTTACCCAAGCGCTGTAGCATCCAAGGGCCGGTATCGTTGAAGCTGCCCGATAGCGAAAAGGCTTCACCATCGTGCACGCTTGGCTTTTGCGTGGAGATGCAACGTGTGAGATACAGTGCATACAAATCCCTATGTAGCCAATTGCTACGCTCGGGGCTTTGCTTTTCAAGCTGCTCGAAACTGGTGGGGTGATGCCAGAGCTGGTCAATCAGGGCCGTGTGGCGCGGGTAAAGCATAGAATTGCGCACGCGCGGGTTGTGCAAAATATGAATGGGCTTGCTCAAATAGCGTTTGGGTAATTCAAAGTCGAGGCAGTGCGTCGCAAACACCCAACCCACTTCATCCAAACTGCATTCCACGAAATCGGGTGGTGCAAAGTTGGCTGATTTTGGTCGCGCGAGCCATGCATCTTCGCTGATATCCACAGGTCGCGTGCTCGGGCGCATCAGCACTCGGCGCTTGGGCACATCAATGATGGCATCCAGATTTCCGTTGCGCTCAAGATGGTAGGTGTGTTGTTTGTCCAGATCTTGCTTACGCTCTGCGAGCTCTACCGCAAGCATAAACAATGAACGCAATGGCCGCAAAATCGTCTCAAAGCGCTGCATGGTTTTGAGCATGCTAGATTCTTGATGAATATTAAAGGTGGGCCAAGCCTTGATCTGGAGTCCAAGAGCTTGCAAATGCTCAGCATCGCTGAGGGCAAAAGGCAATTTCATCGCCGCTAAATCTACACCCAGAGGCGCGTTAGGTTGTGAGGCTTGCAAAGCAGGCAAGAATTGGAGATAGCTGCCAAATCCTTGTGCCACGCCAGCACCGCGTATAAGCAGAGCATCCGCCTCGCGAAAATCCACCACTTGCCACACAGGATAATTAATATGGCTCCCTGCCAGCCCCTGCTCGGCGTTGGTGGCTAACCAACGCCGCACCTCGGCTTCGCTGGCGGCATCGAAACCAAGTAATCCCAGATAAAGCAGGGGGTGTTGCATGTAGTGATTGCTTAATTTGTAACAGGCAATTAAGCTTTATAGGTGATTTAGCTGCAGCGCGCAATCCCCAGAACAGGGGACTATCCATCAAGATGATGAAGGATCAACCGGTGTTTGAATTGGCGTTTGCACCGACGTGTAGCGACTGGCCAGCGCCACCAAAACAATCACAGGCAAACCTAGCAGCGCTGTGCCGGTAAAAAACTGCGCATAGCCTATGCTGTTGACGACCTGCCCTGAAAAGCCCGCGAGGAATTTAGGCAAAAGTAGCATCAATGAGCTGAACAGCGCGTATTGCGTGGCCGAGTACTGTATGTTCGTTAAGCTGGACAAATAAGCAATGAATGCCGCGGATGCAATGCCGCTGGAAAGGTTGTCTGCGGAAATCACCCAAATCAAGGCATTCACATTCGGCCCTTGGCTGCCCAGCCAAGCAAACAGCAAATTACTCACAGCACTGAGCACCGCGCCCAGCATGAGCACGCGCATCACGCCCAGCCGCATCGACAACACACCGCCAATAAATGCGCCCACCAAGGTCATGATCACGCCATACACCTTCGTGACGCCAGCCACTTGGTCTTTCGTGAAACCCATGTCCACATAAAACGGATTGGCCATCACACCCATCACGATATCGCTGATGCGATAGACGGCGATCAGAGCGAGGATCAACGCGGCTTGCCACTTGTAGCGTTTGAAGAAATCGGCGAACGGCTCGATCAATGTTGTGGCTAACCAATCTTGCATGTTCTTGGCTTTTTCAAACACGCGCGCTGCTGGCTCAGGCGAGAGCAACACCGTGATCACACCCACGAGCATCGAGCCTGCCATCCACAAATAGGCTGTGCGCCAAGCGGATGGATCGTAATTGGAAACAGTCGCCACTTCAGCGCGCGCCGCGATCCAAAGCACGCCTGCGCCCGCCCAAATCATCGCGAGGCGATAGCCTGTTTGATAGGCTGCAGCGAGCGCTGCTTGGCGGTCTGCATCCGCAGACTCAATGCGGTAAGCATCCAAGGCGATGTCTTGCGTGGCCGAACCGAAAGCCACCACCAGCGCACACCACACCACCGGCATCAAAGCAAGCTTAGGATCCGACACCGCCATGCCCACCAAGCCCCCAATGGTGGCGAGCTGAGACAACAACAACCAAGACCGCCTGCGCCCGAGCCAGCGCGTGAGCAGCGGAATTGGCAGCCGATCCACCAGGGGTGCCCAACACCACTTGAAGCCATAAGCCAAGCCGACCCAAGTCAAAAACCCAATCGTGGCGCGATCTATGCCCGCTTCGCGAAGACGAAAACTCAAGGTGCCGAGCACAAGCAACAGAGGCAGACCAGCGGAAAAGCCTAAAGCCAGCATGCGCAAAGTAGGCGTCTCCAAATACACCTTACATGCTGCAAGCCACGAACTGGTGGCGGAGTCTGTCGCGTCTGGGGATTTTGTGATTGCCATGACCGATTATGGCGCGCGATAGCGCAGCAAGCCAGCGATGCGCCCAAGCAGACGCACCCAATATTTCGGCTGCGGCAAAGCCAAGCGAAGTGGCAGCGACAGTAAAGCCAAGATCAGCGTTTTAGCGCGCAAACCGATCAGGCGTTTTGTGGCTTGCCGGTGCTTGAGGTCAAAAATAAGCTTGGATTGCGCATGGTGGAAGCCGCGCAAATATTCTGAGCGCCAAGGAAAACCTTCTTTCACCGAACCTCGCGCGGCATGCACGGCTGTCGCATCAGGCACCAGCACGATGCTGCGCTTGGCAAGAAAGACGCGTTCACACAAATCCTCATCTTCGTAATACAAGAAAAATTGCTCGTCGAAAAAACCCAATTGCTCAAATTGGCTGAGACGCAAAAGCAAACACGCGCCTGTCACGAAGCCCACACAACAAGCCGCCTCTGCCGCAGGGCCTTTTGATGGCCAATACCGCGAAGGCCAGCGGTAGCTCAGCTCCAGCTGACCCGAGAGGCGCTTGATCTGGGGTGCAAGGATCGCAGCATCTGGAAACGCATTGGCGGCACTCCAGAGTTTTGCGAGATCCTGCGGCGCAATTGTGCAATCTGGATTGAGCAGCAAGGCAAACGACGTTTGCGTTCTTTTCAAAGCGATATTGTTTGCTGCGCCAAAACCAAGATTTGCGGGTAGAACGATCAGCTCGGCCCAGGGCAAGTGCTGCCGAACAAGCTTGGCCGTATCGTCTGAGCTGGCGTTATCAACGACGATCAAGTGCGCGTGTTGTTGCAGCTCAACCGCTTGCGTTTTGATGCAATGTGCGCTGTTGTAAGTGACCATGATGGTCGTGACTTGCGCGAACTGGTTGTGCATCAGCTGATTCGCTTATCGGGCGCGCTGGCTAAACCCGCCAACATCACAGCGAGCATCACCGTAAAAAAGTGGTTTTCGCGCGCACTGAACAATGAGCTGTTGAATAGGCTGTTCACAGCAAAGATCACCAGAAATGCCAAGCCAACAGCACGCTGCTCTGGTGGTGCACGCCAAAGCTGGCGAGCTGCCATTAGCAGCACACCGATAAACAGCGCAACCGCAATCAATCCACCTTGAACGCCGAAGAGCAGGTATTGATTGTGCGGATGCCAAGAGGCGGCTTTGCAAAACTCCGGCGTGATGGCTACCCGACAAGCCTCTTTGTGAAAAGAGCCCGTGCCCCAGCCCCATATCGGGCGTTCGCCAATCAGTTGCGCCGATTGACGATAGTTCTCTAAGCGGCCGCCCAAACTTGTGAATTGACGCTCATTGTTCAAAGCGCGCGTAACTTCTTGCTGGCCCAGCTTGATGCGATCGAGCATGCGATCAGAATTCAACACCACCACGAGCCCGACGGCAAAAACAAACCCCACACTGAGCAGTAAAGCCCGGCCTTTGAATCGCAACGCCAGGATGCTCAAACACACCAAGACCAACAAGATGTAGCCCGTGCGACCATCCGACCAAAAAGTCAGGCTAGGTAGACACAATACAGCAACCATGCCCCATGCCCATCGCGCGTTCTTAGGGTTGGAAGAATCTAGCGCCCTCCACAGCGAGATACCCAACATCAACGACACCATAATGCCTTGGGTGATGTAATCACCCACGGCAACGTGCAGCGCATTCCACCCTTTGTTGTGCGTCACCGCCCAGGGCAAATCTATGAACACTTCGCCCACTTGCGTGAGAAGTACAAGGCCCATCCCAAAGCAAAACGCCTGCATGCAGCGCTTGCGCCATGTGGCATCGACCAACACACCCATGATGGCCGCAGCCAACAAGAGTTTGGCAAATTTCTGAATATGCAATGTGATCTCTGCTGGCGCAGCCGTGCTGTAGAAGGCGCCCACCAGGATCCACACAAATAATGCTGCACACAGCCACGCCACAGGCTGCTGACTCAACACCTGCCAGCGCTGAACACGCCCTGCCGACAACAACCAAAACACAGCCACGCCAGCCAACGCAATATTGGCTAATGCAAGTGATGTCGGTATCGCTGCACAGGCCAGCACGACAAACCACAGGCAGATTTGCTCGGCCTGGCCAGACAGACGCTGCAAAAATGTTGGCGGCAATGATGGATTCACGACTAAGCCTCAGCGCTGAACGATTTGGCCGAGCTGATCCTTGTCGTATTCAAGGGCCGCATAGCGAAAGAAACCTTCTAGCGCCACAAAGAGACAAAACAAAAAACCCGCGCCGCCACCGGTGAAGCCCAAGCGGAAAATGTAATTGTTCAAAAACGATGCCAGCGCAGAGCCCAAACCGCGCAAGACACCTGCGCGCTGCGGATCATCTTTGCGTTTGCTTGCGCCGAGCATCGCGTATTGCGCGAGCTTGCGCAAGCTGCCATACACACTGGTGCGTGAATAATGAATGAGCTTGTTGTGAAACACGGCTTTCTCGCAAGACTCGCGCGTGACCGGATGCTCATGCACGATGCCAGCAAAACTTTGCACCAGACTTCGCTTAAAAAACCGGTTGGGCAAGGTGCGGGCGCGCATGTGCTTGAGCGGTGTGCCGTAGGCCACTTCTAGCGCAGGAAAACCGTGCAATTTATCGCTGCCGGCGACCATAAGCTGCAAAATTTCATCTTTGAGCTGCGGCGTGATTTCTTCATCGGAGTCGAGCAGCATCAAGTAGTCGCTGGTTGCATGCTGCAATTGGTAATTGCGCTGCACAGCGAAGCCTTTCCACTCGGGATAGAGATGCACCTTCGCACCCATAGCGCGGGCAAGCTCTACAGTGTCGTCCACGCTGCCGTTGTCAATCACCAAAATTTCATCCGCGAAGCTCGCGCTTTGCAAGCAGCGGTGAATTTGATGCGTTTCGTTTTTGGTTAAAACGCTAACTGTGAGAGTAGGCTTCTTCTGCACTGGGCGCTCTCAATGCGCATGCACATGCTCGCCGGCTTTGAGCTTGTAGACTGTGCCGCAATAAGGGCACTTCACTTCGCCATGCTTGCCCACATCGAGGAAAACGCGGGGATGCGAATTCCACAGCTCCATGCCTGCTTTTTTATTCGGGCAAAACACGCCGCCTTGCGGATTCAAATCTTGGGCGGTCAATTCAATGGCTTTGCTCATGGATGCGCTTTCAAACCTTGGTGAGCCAATGCGCGTATTTGGGATTGCGGCCATTGACGATGTCAAAAAACGCGCTTTGGATTTTTTCGGTGATCGGGCCGCGCGCGCCGCCGTCGCCACGGTTGCCAATCTCAACGCGATCGAGCTCGCGTATTGGGGTCACCTCGGCTGCGGTGCCGCTAAAAAATGCTTCGTCTGCAATGTAAATTTCATCGCGTGTGATGGGTTTTTCTTTAAGCTCAATGCCCAAATCCTTACAGATCGAAAAAATGGTGTTGCGCGTGATGCCGTTTAAAGCACCAGCGCTTGAATCGGGCGTGTAGACCACGCCCTTGCGCACCACAAACACATTCTCACCAGCACCCTCAGAGACAAAACCTTGAGGATCGAGCAGCAAAGCCTCGTCGTAGCCTTCGTCGGTGGCTTCCATATTGGCCAAAATGGAGTTGGTGTAATTGCTCACGGCTTTGGCGTGAATCATGGTGATGTTGACGTGATGCCGCGTGAAGCTGGAGGTCTTGACGCGGATACCGCGCTTGAGGCCTTCTTCGCCTAAATACGCGCCCCAAGGCCAAGCGGCCACCATCAAATGAATCGTGTTTCCTTTGGGCGATACACCCAGCTTCTCAGATCCAATCCAAGTCAGCGGGCGGATATAGCAGCTAGGCAGCTTGTTTTCGCGCACCACGGCCAGCGTGGCTTTCATAACTTCCTCCTGGCTAAATGGGATCTTCATACGCAAGATTTTGGCGCTGTTGAACAAGCGCTCGGTATGCTCCTCCAGCCTGAAAATGCCCGTGCTGCCATCTGCCAAATGGTAGGCTCGCACGCCTTCGAATGCGCCGCAGCCGTAGTGCAAAGTGTGGCTCAATACGTGAATCTTGGCATCGCGCCATTCGACCATTTGGCCGTCCATCCAAATTTTGCCGTCGCGATCATGCATGCTGGTAGCCATCGTTGCCATGAGGTGTTCCTGAGGTTTGTGTCTAAAAAAGCGATTTTACTGGTCTGGGGCTTGAGCAGGATCATCTTGTACCGGCGGGCGATAAAGCTCCCAGCTCTGCAGCTTGCCATTCATAAAAGTGCAGGTCACGTGCGAGGCACCATTGTCTTGCCAGCGAAAAATCTCAGGCTGCGCGTCTTTCTCAGTTTGCAACAAACCCACGCTGCGCGTGAGAGCAATCACATGCAGAAGATTCACGCCTTTTTTAAGCTTGGCATTCAGCATCACAGCGCTGTCCACATAGCCCATCGGCCGGTTGGCTGCACGTTTTAACACAGTCATCATCCGCGTGAAGTGCAGCAAGATCCAAAACACGATGCCACCGCCAACGACCGCCACACCCGGCCAGCCGTATTTCTGAAAGCCGACAACGATCAGCGCGATGCTCACAACCCATACAAAAATGCTTTTAAACGTCATGGCGCAATTTTAAGGTCAGATGAAGAGCAAAAACAGCCAGTGCCCGGCGTATTGATTGCGCTAGGCGCTATTAAATCAGGAGTGAAGGTATTCACGACATGCGCCCCGTGCGCAGCGGCAGCACCCAATCAGCGCGGCCTCGGCGCTCGGCCAGTTGCGCCATCGGCTCAAAATCGTAAGCTACGCTGCGCAACTGCACTTGCCAGCCAAGCGTGATGCGGGGTATTGATGTCGCAGGCCGTGCAAACTTCGCAATCGCCAAAGGCCCATTCAAGGTATCGCCACAATTGATGTTGTGATCAACGTCTTCGCGATCCATCTCCGCAAGCACGGCTTGCAGCGCATTCAGATTTCCGTGGATATCAGAAATGGCGGCGATTTTCATACGTTTTCAATGTGTAGCCGGCATAGAATATGCGCTAGCAGCTATGAATTAAATAGCAAACAATGATATCTACAACACCGCATCATGACCACCACTGAAATTTACCTGATCGCTATGGCGATCATTTTCACCTTGCCCTACTTGATTTGGCGCTTGGGAAAAACGGATTACTACGCCCCACTCGTCGTTGTACAAATCATCACCGGTGTCTTGTTGGGCCCCGGTATTTTGGGAAAAGTTTTTCCCGACTATTACACTTTTGTGTTCAATCCGTCCGTCATCACAGCACTCAATGGGCTGGCTTGGTGGGGCGTGATGATTTTTGTGTGGATTGCAGGCGTTGAATTGGATTTGAAAAAAGCTTGGGAACACAAGCGCGAGAGCGGCATCACGGCTGGCTTGGCGCTAGGCGTACCGCTTGCTTTTGGCAGCATTGTGGCGCTGGTGATGCTTAATTTTCCGGGTTGGGTGGGGCAGAAGGCCTTGCCATGGCAATTTGTGGCGGGCGTGGGCATGGCTTGCGCTGTGACGGCGTTGCCGATTTTGATTTTGTTGATGGAAAAGATGGCCATTCTGCGCCAGCCCATTGGGCAGCGCATCTTGCGTTACGCCAGCATTGACGATATTGCGATTTGGGGCGTGCTCGCGCTGATTTTGATGGATTGGGAGCGCGTGGGCAAACAAGTGGCCTTTCTAGCGGCCTTTGCGCTGTGCAGCTATGCGCTCAGACGACTCATGCGCTGGCTGCCGGAGAAAGACCGGTGGTATGTGAGCTTGGTGTGGCTGATTGTGTGCAGCTTAGGCGCGGATTGGTGTGGCCTGCATTTCATGGTGGGTGCGTTCCTTGCGGGCGCGGTGCTCGATAGCGAATGGTTTAACCAAGAGCAGATGGATATGCTGCGCCATCATGTGCTCTTGGTGTTGATGCCTGTGTTTTTCCTAAGCACGGGCTTGCGCACCAACTGGAGCTTGGGCGGGCAAGCAGTGTTTATCGCTGCTGGTGCGCTGTTGGCGGCGTCCGTCTTGGGCAAATTGATCGGTGTGCAGCTGGCTGGCAAGGTATTGAAATGGGCACCCGGCGAGGCATCGATCATTGGTTGGCTGCTGCAAACCAAAGCCTTGATCATGATTATTTTTGCCAACATCTTGCTCGATAAAGCCGTGATCACGAGCGAGACGTTTACTGCGCTTTTGCTCATGGCCATCGTGAGCACGATGTTGACCGTGCCCGTGGTCTCGCCGAAGCTTAAAAGAATGCAGGAAGTTATTTTCCGTACGAAATAACGTCGCCGTAACGGCAAAGTAACGACGAGGTGCAAGCGCTGCCGAATGTAGCTTCTTCAGCGTCCTTGCAACTCCCGCATCAAATCCATCGCCTGCTCCACGCGCTCCACGGCATGAATCGTCATGCCTTCGAAGTCTTTCATCTGCGATTTTTTCGGCGCATTGGCTTTCGGGATGATCGCCGTTGAAAACCCCAGCTTAGCCGCTTCTTTCAAGCGCTCTTGCCCACGCGGCGCAGGGCGCACTTCGCCTGCCAAGCCCACTTCGCCAAACGCGATAAAGCCTTTTGGCAAGGGCTTGCCGCGCAAGCTGCTCGTGATGCTCAGCATCACCGCCAAGTCCGCTGCAGGCTCGGTAATGCGCACGCCGCCCACAGCGTTAACAAACACATCTTGATCGGCGCAAGCAATACCCGCATGGCGGTGCAAGACAGCGAGCAGCATCGCTAAACGATCCCGATCTAATCCCACAGACAAGCGGCGCGGCGACGGCCCGCCGCCATCAACCAAGGCTTGAATCTCCACCAACATCGGCCGCGTGCCTTCTAGCGTGACCATCACGCAGCTACCGGGCACAGGCTCGCTATGTTGGGAGAGAAAAATCGCGCTCGGGTTGCTCACGCCTTTCAGGCCTTGCTGCGTCATCGCAAACACGCCGATTTCGTTCACTGCGCCAAAGCGATTTTTGATCGCGCGCACGAGCCGAAAATTCGAATGCGTATCGCCCTCGAAATAGAGCACGGTATCGACCATGTGCTCCAGCACGCGCGGGCCAGCCAGCGCACCTTCTTTCGTCACATGGCCCACAAGCACAATCGCCGTCCCGCTGCTCTTGGCAAAGCGCGTGAGGTGCGCCGCACATTCGCGCACCTGCGCCACCGAGCCGGGCGCGCTGGTGAGCTGCTCGGAATACACGGTTTGAATCGAATCAATCACCGCAATGCGCGGCTGCTGCTGAGCCAAGGTACCGATGATTTTCTCAAGCTGCGTTTCGGCCTGCACCTGCACTTGGCTGCCATCCAGCCCCAGCCGTCGCGCGCGCAACGCCACTTGCGCCGCGCTTTCTTCGCCCGTCACATACAAAGCAGAAACGCCCGCGCGTTGCAGCGAATCCAGCGCTTGCAAGAGCAAGGTCGATTTGCC